>NZ_JAEQCX010000110.1:0-42639 GCF_020738035.1 Microcoleus sp. PH2017_28_MFU_U_A | reverse complement strand
TCAATTCGTCGAATTATCAAAATGCACGGGTAAGAAAGTAATGGCCATCGTCATGAATGCAGAAACTTTCGATACCGCCACTGAAATAGATTATTTGATGAGTAATGTTGACTTGTCAACAGCGACAGAGGAGTGGATAGTAAAAACTTATTCAGAAAGAAATTGGGTTGAAGTTTTCTATCGGGAAGCCAAGGGATGGTTGGGATTAAATGAATATCAAGTCAGAGATGAAACCAGCCTAAAAAGACATTTCATTCTGGTGCAAACCTTTAAACACTTTTAATGATGCACTCCAAGCATTTCGGACAGCCATATCTTTTAGATTTGTGAAATGGTTGAACCAAAATTGGGACGTATTCTCGGCTTATAAAGCCAGTTTAGGCCTTGTTTGGGCTTAAAATTTGTTTAAGTCCCGCTAACAACTGCCCACTGTCAACTAACAACTGCCAACTGCCAACTGCCCACTGCCAACTGCCAACTGCCCACTGCCAACTGCCCACTGCCAACTGCCAACTGCCCACTGCCAACTGCCCACTGCCAACTGCCCACTGCCCACTGACAATTGACTATCCAATCACTTGAATTGGGCCGGTAACGCTGCCACTAAAAAATTGTTTAATTAACAAATTATCTGTCGATGCAATGTCGCTGACAGTTCCCTCCCACTGCACTTTGCCTTGATAGAGAAACACGATGCGATCGGCAGTCCGGCGAATGGTACTGTCTTGGTGAGTGACGATCGCATAAGTGCTACAAACTCCCTGAGCTCTCTGCAAATCCCGAATTAAATCTTCAATTACCGTCGAAGCGATCGGATCTAAACCCGCCGTCGGTTCGTCATACAGCAAAACCTCCGGATTGTCCCTCGCATTATCGGGATTTGCCATGATGGCGCGGGCAAAACTTACCCGCTTCCGCATTCCCCCAGACAACTGCGCTGGATAGCGTTCGCCAATTCCCCGCAAACCCACCATCTCTAACTTCTCCTCCACCAATTCCCGAATCCGGCGGCGCGGCAGCTTAGAATGCTGGTACAGTAAAAAACCGACATTCTCCTCTACCGTAAGCGAATCAAACAAAGCAGCTTGCTGAAACACCATCCCAATCCCGATCGGATCTGCCACGTCGTCCACCCATCCCATCCGTCGCTGTCCCTGAACGAAAACCTCGCCCGCATCCGGGGCCAACAAACCCGCAATTATCCGCAAAATCGTAGATTTCCCCGTCCCGGAAGGGCCAATAATTGCCAGGGCCTCTCCCCGATATATCCTCAGATCCACTCGATCGAGGATCGGGTTATCCCCGAAGGACTTACTTACCCCCTTGAGTTCGATTAGCGGCTCAGCCATAAGATGCGATCGATTATTATGTTGTCAGTCATCAGTCATCAGTCTAGCTAATGACTAATGACTAATGATTAATGACTAATGACTTAAATTGACTGCCAGAATCAAAACTCTCTTGTATTGTAAATTTGTCAGCTTGAGCTATTCCAATACCATTAAGACTAATTAACCATGTCAATTAGTTCATTTCCTAAAGCCCTGCGAGTCTTTGCCAAAGCTAAGCAGGTTTTTGTCCAATCCAGAAATCCTTACCCTCCCTCTTTGCGGAACGGGCGAGTTCACCAGTGGTTTAAGTGGTTGGCCCCCGGACTGTTGGTGAAACGGTGGCTGCTGATCAGTGCTAGCGGTGTGGTACTTGCCACTTTGGGTTTAGCGATTTGGACTGGGATGACTCCGATCTTTTTCATGTTGCAATTGTTGAGAAATTTTTTGACCTGGATTGCGGAAGTTATTCCCAATTACGTCTCTGGCCCGATCGTGATTGCAGGCGGAATTTTGTTAATTCTGTGGGGTCAAACTCGCAGTTTGAACTCGATTACCCAAGTGCTGATGCCGGAAGGGAATGAGGAATTGGTCGATCGACTCCTCAACCACCGCCGCTTGCACCGCGGCCCGAAAATTGTCGCAATTGGGGGGGGTACAGGCCTTTCTCATTTGCTTAGGGGATTGAAAGATTACAGTGCCAAAATTACTGCGATCGTCACGGTGGCCGATGATGGCGGGTCTTCCGGGCGGCTGCGGCGGGAAATTGGGGTATTGCCGCCGGGAGATATTCGCAATTGTTTGGCCGCTTTGGCCGATGAGGAAAAGTTATTAACTGAGTTATTTCAATATCGCTTTCAAGCCGGTGACGGTTTGGTTGGTCACAGTTTTGGGAATTTGTTTTTGACTGCGATGAGCGATATTGCTGGAGATTTGGAACAGGCGATCGCCGCCAGTTCTAAAGTTTTAGCTGTGAGGGGGGAGGTGCTGCCGGCTACTCTGAGCGACGTTTCTTTGTGGGCAGAACTGTCTGATGGCCGAAGAATTGAGGGGGAGTCCAGCATCACCAAAGCTAACGGAAAAATCGTCAAAATTGGCTGCAATCCGGCTAATCCTCCGGCTTTGCCCAGGGCCGTCGAAGCGCTGCGGGAAGCGGATTTTATTATTATTGGGCCGGGGAGTCTTTATACGAGTGTGATTCCGAATTTGTTGGTGAAGGAAATTGCTGATGCGATCGCCAATAGTGAAGTTCCGCGCATTTATGTGTGCAATATTATGACTCAGCCGGGAGAAACAGACGGATACAGCGTTGCCGATCACATTCGGGCGATCGATCGGGCTTGCGGCCGCCCCCTATTCGATGCTGTAGTAGTTCAAGGAAAAGTCCCATCTGCAAAATCTTTGATCCGCTATTCTCAGGAGAATTCCTATCCAGTTGTGCTCGATAGAGAAGCCATAACGCAACTGGGGCGGCGAATTGTCATCGCCAATGTCATGGATGAAGATAAAAATACCGGTTTAATTCGCCACAATTCCCAAAGATTGGCGGGGATGTTGCTGCGTTGGTACAGCCGCGCCCAGAATATTTAAGCTGCTGACTGTTGACTGTTAACTGTTGACTGTTGGGGAGCATCTCATGTTTGTAAAAAGGATTTTTTTATTTGAGTGCGAGCTTAAGAGCTCGCGTATTGTACAATACGCGAGCTCTTAAGCTCGCACTATAAATGAAAAACTGAGATGCTCCCTAACTGTTGACTAATGACTACTGGCTACTGACTACTGACTAATGACTACTGACTAATGACTAAAATGAAAACTTTGCTGCCAGATTTTGAGGCTACGCGCCAGTTTGGTATTGCGTTAGGTCGATCGCTTCCCCCAGGCACTGTAATCTTGTTACAAGGAGACTTAGGCGCCGGCAAAACCACCTTGGTTCAAGGTATCGCCGAAGGTTTGGGAATCTCCGAATCTGTGGAAAGTCCTACTTTCACCCTGATTAACGAGTATTTTGCAGGGCGGATTCCGCTGTACCATCTAGACTTGTATCGACTCGCACCCGAAGAAGCGGAGGCTTTGCACTTAGAGAGTTATTGGGACGGATTAGAAAGGGATTTGGGGATTGTGGCGATCGAATGGGCCGAAAGATTGCAGTACAAACCCGAAAAATATTTGCAAATTTCTTTGATTTATCTCGATAACGGGCGCCAAATTGAAGTGATGGGAACTGGCGAGTTATTGGATTGGGAATGGGAAAATTGAGAAAATGGCTATTCCCTACGGGATAGCTACAGCGCGTACTTACTGCGGCGGGCGGTTGACTCGAATCAATTTGCCCCTCAAAGTTTCTTCACCAGCAATAGCATCATTAATGCGTGTTGCCAATATTTCTACATTCCGATTTTTAGTGCAGACAATAATACCTGCATGGTCTGGCTTTCGGTTGTGCAGTCCGATAAAATCAAACCGATTTAATGTCAAAATAGCGCGATCGTTACTCACAGCAAATTCTAGCACTTCAGGATCGGGAATGCCCAGATTTGCTTTTCCTGCTTCCTGAACTGTAAGCACATTGTGACCAAAAGCCCGCAGCAATTCCACAACTGGCAAAGGAAATTGTTCGTCTGCATATAATAATGCCATAAGTTATGCTTCCTCATTTTTGCTGATTGCTTGTTCAATTTCCTCTATATGTGAATCAGCATAAGTCCAAACATTGACCAAATCAGCAGCACTTAGATGGGGATAAAATTGGAGAAGTTCGGAATCGCTTGAACCTTCATTGCGAAAACCAACAAGCAGCCACACTGGAATGCGAGTTTTGGCAATACAAGCATCGCCGCCGCACACTTCGGGAGTCTTGGTAATTCCCGGCCAGCTATTGCTTAAACTTTGGGTTAACAGCCGTATTGCTTCAGATTTCTCGGTCGGAGTTAAGGCAAGAAGTTGTGTTTCTAGTTCTTGGAGCATAGGTAATATCGCCTCGATCGTAAGGGAATATACTCTGATAATTTTAGCACAACTTTTGCTGTAATGTTTTAGGTATGTAGTTGCGCTTCAGCGCTGAAGCGCAACTACATACCTTTGTTTATATAAATTGACTACTCAACGTCAAATCTCAAGGCTTCTCCCCTCACATTTGTATCTAATTTACCGTTCTCAAAAACAACTTTTCCTCCCACAACTGTCACCACGGGCCATCCAGTTAAATTCCAACCTTCAAAGGAACTCCAGCCGCATTTGCTCGCCATTTCTGCTCCGATCACCGGGCGGTAGTTGTCCAAATCAACTAAGACTAAATCGGCGTCAAAACCCGGAGCGATCGCCCCTTTGTTCGGAATCTTATAAGCCTTAGCAACCGCCCCCGACATCCAATTAGCAACTTGTGCAACTGTACACCTTCCCTCGACTGCTTGCGTCAACATCAAAGGCAAAGAAGTTTCAACTCCGGGCATTCCCGATGGGCTATTTGGATATTCTTGAGCTTTTTCTTCTAAGGTGTGCGGCGCGTGATCGGTGGCGATAAAATCAATTACGCCGTCTAATAAGGCTTGCCAAAGTATTTCGTTATCGCGGGTATCGCGCAACGGCGGATTCATCTGGGCTAAACTACCAATCTTCTCATAGGCGCTGGTATTTAACAACAAATGCTGCGGCGTTACTTCCGCTGTTACCCAACTGGGTTTTTCTTGTCGCAAAAACTCAGCTTCGTCGCCAGTTGAAAGATGCAGGATATGCAAACGTCGCTGATATTTCTTAGAAAGTTTTACGGCTAGCTGAGTTGCTAACAAGGCTGCTTGATTGTCTTGAATTTGGGAGTGCACAGCTAAATCGGTACTGCCGGCAAATTCCTGACGGCGCTGATTAATTCTAGTTTGATCTTCGGCGTGTACTGCAATTAATCGATCGCCCTTTGCGAAAACTCGCTCTAAATTTTCCTCTCCATCCATCAACAACTGTCCGTGCATCGAACCCATAAACACCTTAATCCCCGGAGTCGGATTCGCATCCAACAAATCCGGTAAATTCTCCGGCGTCGCCCCAATAAAAAAGCCGTAATTGACCAAACACTTGTCAGCAGCGCGCCTTAGCTTGTCATCTAAGGCCGCTTGGGTTGTGGTTAGGGGGCGGGTATTCGGCATTTCCAAAAACGATGTCACGCCGCCCTTAGCGCAGGCACAGCTAGCCGTAAACAAATCTTCCTTGTGTTCCAAACCCGGTTCGCGGAAGTGTACCTGCGGGTCAATTACTCCGGGTAACAGAGTTAAGCCGATCGCATTTATTTCGCGATCGCCGGACATGGCAATCTCCGGAGCAACCCGAACAATTTTGCCATCGCTAATTTGCACGTCCCCTACCAAAAATTCGCCGTCAGGTAACAGAATGCGAGCGCGACGGATTAACAAACTTGATGTGGTCGGCATAAGCTATAATTAAATAGGTAATGTACGTAGAAGCCCAGACAAATTTTATCCTCAAAAGAGTTAGAAAAATACTAATAAATATAACTAGCTTTCAGGAAAATTGTAATTTTTACGATCGACCTCGGCGCACTTTACTCAACCAGATAGTACAAAAACTCACGTCTGGGGCGCAGATTTTGCAGATTTCCTCAAAAAACCCCGAAATAAGTTTATAATTTGTATCCAGCCCAGTGACTTAAATACTTATGACTCGTCTAGACAAGTCAGCCGACCAAAAACCCCCGCAAGATACCGAAAATCCTTGGATAGAAGGAATTAAGACGATCGGCTTAGCAGCATTCTTAGCCTTTGGTATCCGCACCCTGGTTGCTGAAGCTCGCTACATTCCCACCGGCTCAATGCTCCCAACCTTGCAAATTAACGATCGATTAATTATAGACAAGGTGAGCTATCGACTTCAAGACCCGCAGCGAGGAGATATTATCGTGTTTATGCCTCCCGATCCGGCGAGTTTGTGCACGGGACAGCCGCCGCCGATCAAAGATGCCTACATCAAGCGAGTGATCGGACTTCCGGGCGATACTGTGGAAGTCAAAGATGGAAAAGTTTATATCAACAAGCAGCCGCTACAGGAAAAATATATTGAAGAAATTCCGCAGTATCCCTACGGGCCTGTAGTTGTATCTCAAAATTCTTACTTGGTACTCGGGGACAACCGCAACGCAAGCTGTGACAGCCATTATTGGGGCTTTGTACCCAGACAAAATATCATCGGTAGGGCGATCGTCCGTTTTTGGCCTCTCAACCGCACAGGCTCGATCGACCCCACACCGATTTATCCCGCTAAAAAATAGCTACAACCTACAATTCCGCAGGGTAAAACCTGCGGTTGTCAGCTTAAATTACCAATTAACCCTTTCTGGCGATCGAGCAATCAACGGTTAAACGAGATTTAATATGAGATTTCGCGAGCCAGCACTTTCACAACTTTATGAGCTCAGAAACCTGGTTTCTCGCGCGCAAATCTCAAATGGAAAACCTGAAATAGACTTATAGCATTTATCAGAAAGATGAGGTATAGCGGTTCTCATAAAGATGAGGTACGTTGTTGGGCTTCAGCCCTCTTAGTTTAGTGGTTATACAAGATGTCAGTCATACCTCATCTTTTTGAGAAAGGCTATATAGCGGTTCTCATAAAGATTCGCGGACGTTGTTGGGCTTGGGCCCTCTTGGTTTAAGCGGTTATATAAGCTGTCAGTCATACCTCATCTTTTTGAGAAAGGCTATATGAATGTAAATGGAGTTTTTGATGCAACCTCGCTTACTATCCTCATAATAAAGATAAGAGGGCTAAAGCCCAACAACGTACCTCAACTATCAACTGAATGACGTTTCGCGATCGAGCACTTTCACAACCTTGTTATACATATCCTCAGCTTCTTGTGGCGAATTGCCAATACTCGTCAATCCCAATTTGCCAAACTCCGACAAACAACCCATTAAATGAAACACGCTCCCCGTCTCAGTACCAGTGTCAAAATGCAGTTGATTGTCAGCAATAATATCCATCAAATCATTCGGCAACAATCCCCGATACCGCTCCTTTTTCAAATTATCCGAAGCCACATAATATTTCGGACGCCCCTGCTGGCTGTAAAATAATCCCGTAGTTCGCTCGTACCGACCGTTTGTTAACAGCTTCAAAGCCATAAACGGATGAGTTGTACCTCCTTTACGCAAGTTAATTTCTATTGCTTGAATATCCCATTTCCCGTCCGATTGCTTGACAGCAACATAATCCACTCCAAATCGCTCCAAAGCACCTTTTGCTGCTAAATTTTTTCCCACTTTCCATCCCAATTCTTGCAACGCCAACCGATAGGATTCATCCGCCGGAAATCGGCAACCCAAGAAAATTTGACCGTCTGGGCCGCCTAAAATCTGGTCGTGGGTTGACAGAATTTCAACTTCGCCACTGGGGACAATTCGACCTTGAACGCTGGGCGATCGCTTTTCTTCTCCTTCGATAAATGCTTCGGCGATCGCCCCTAATTCGGGAATGCGGCTGCTGAAATTTTCCCAGGTTTCGCCTGTTGCTTGAAAGCGCAAATTGTGGAAGCAATCGCCAATTGCTTTAACTCTTTCTTGAGGTGCTTTACCTGCGATCGGCTTCAAATCTAAAATTGCATTTCCTTCCCCCGAAAAACCTTCATTTAACTTAATTACCATCCGCTGCAAATCCGGCTGTCTTTCCCACAACGCAGCCGCAGCTTGGGCCAAATCTTCTGCATTCCAAACCAACTCGGAACCGTCAGGATAAGGTACGCCAGCTTCTTGAAAAATTTGCCTGCTGCCGCTTTTTGTTCCCCAATCAATAAAGCAAATCCGGATCGCTAGCCCACAAAGGAATTCCCAATTTAACAGATAACTCGCGCTCTAAGGGCGTCGAGTTGTAACAAACCATATAAGATTTTGTCGGGCGTACTGCTTGGCGAATTCGCTCCATCAAGCGAGGACGTTCTAAAATTTTCTGGGTGAGGGATTTCGCCGATGCATCGTAAGCCGAGAACAGCAAAAGGCGATCGCGCGCGTGAGAAAATGGAATACCTGGGAGCAATTGCAGGTAATAATCTATAATCATGGGGTGCAGCGGCTCCGAGGTGATGTAAATTAAGCGCGTGCGAGGATTTCGCAGGCGAATCAATGAAAATAAATGCCGCTCTTCGTAGTGGTAAGCACCCTCAACTTTCAGAATTTCTTGCTGATCTAAGCTGAGAGAAGGAATGACGATAATATCACAATCTCCGCTGTCAAATTCTTCTATCTCTCGCCAACGTTCGCGTAATTCTGTCTGAAGATTGCGAAATTTTTGCGAGTATTCGGAAGATGAATTGTTTGACTCTTGCATGGCGTTTTCTCCTAATTATTCAAATAATTATTGCTAATGATGTAGGGTGCGTCAGCCCAAATAGTTGAGACAACTCAACTGGCACTCTTATAGGGGTTAATTTTTAGCTACGTTGTTGCGCTTGGGCGCTTACATATATAAAGAGCGCTGAAGCGCAACTACGTACCTTTGAGCGCTGAAGCGCAACTACGTACCAAGATGGCGCTGAAGCGCAACTACGTACCAAGATGGCGCCCAAGCGCAACTACGTACCAAGATGGCGCCCAAGCGCAACTACGTACTTTTATTTAAATTGACAAAATTCTCAAATAGTGACTTAAGGTGCCTCAGATCAAATATTTGAGACAAATCAAACAGTTTTTTTCACTCCGCACCCTATCGGGAACTAAGAAGTTCGTCGCACTCGAAAAAGTTTGGCGTATGGCAATATCGGCTCTAGGCGGCGTTGATTTTGCTTGAGTGCCGATCGCAATTTTTCCGAAGGGCGGAACACCAGAGGAGCCGAATATTTGTTCAGCATCTCGATATCGGGCGACTGACTCAGCAACATCAGCCGTACATCTTTGTCGAGCAAATAACTCAGGGAGAGCAAATCTCCCATGTTAGTAAAGTCATTACCGCGATCGCTAATTACAATTGTATCTTTAATCGAGCGATTAGCCATCGCCTCTTTGTTAATATTTCTCGCAACTTCAGCATTAAAATAACTCAAGTCTTTGCTCCACCAAGTATCAGAAACACCGCTGACTGTACAGGATGCTATGCTTGCTGTAAATACCCCGGCTAAAACGACTTGCCAAAACCGCTGCTGAGTTTTCACATTACTGGCCAGCAAGCAAGCAACTGCTAGCTGCACCCCCGGAAAGCAGGAAATCAGATACCGACTGACGGCGGAGCGTTTGCCACCTAGGATTATATCCGGTAAAACTAGCATCAAAAACGGGACGAAAATTGATGTTATAATAAACAGCAAAGTCGAAATATTTGTGCGGCGGCAGATGTTGTAAACGGCTGCCGCAATTAACAGCAAAAATGGCCATCTCAGCAGATAAGTCCAGATATTGTCAAAGCCGAAGTCGAAGTCAAAAAACAAGGCTGTAAAGCTGAGCGTCCACAATTTTGCCAGATACAGCCAACCAGGAGATATTCGCGTCCAATCTGTCGTTGCTGAGGCTCGTTCCAGGTTGGTCGCCAGCACGTAAATCCACGGCAGATACAAGATTAAAGCTGCTGTTACTGCTAAGAAAAATTGCGAATTAGTTAAGTGACCTCGCAATTTTCTTTTTTTGACAAACAGCCAGCAAGCAATTATAAAAACTCCATGTCCGACAAGTGTTAACGTGAAGAAAGGGTGAGTGTAGCAACCGATCGCGATCGCGATCGAGTAATACGCCCAATTTTGCCACCCCCGCAACCGCAATGCTCTCAGCAGCAGCCAACTGCTGCCAATCACCGTTGCAGTCAGCAAACTGTACTGCCTTGCTGTCTGAGCAAACAAGATGTCAAAGGGAGATAAAGCCAAAAGTGTTGTTGCTACTAAGGCTGCCAAATTTGAAGCGAAAAGTTCCTGGGCTAAAGCGTACATCAAAGGCAGCGACAGCAAACTCAATATTGCTGGCAAACTGCGGGATGCTGCAAGAGAACTGCCAAATTGCTGCATCCACAAACGAGCCATCAAAAAGTACAAAGGCGGATGCTGCGGGTCTTCTAGTGCTAAGGAACGTATTGTGTCTGCTGCTGTACTTCCCGGTTTTATCCGCTGATATTTCTGCAATTCTGGTGCGGGAATAATGCGGTTTTGAAATAGTTCGTCGTCGATTTCTTGCCTGGTGAAACCAGCGGCGCGGATTGATGTGTAAGCTTCGTCGTGCCAGTAAAGTTTGCGCTCGATCTCGAAGAACCGAAATCCGATACCTAGTAAAATGCCGATCGCCAATAACCAGATCAGCAACCGCGAATTTTGAGGATTTTTGGGATTAACAGATGTGTCTTGATGTGTTGTAGATGCCATGCTTGTCCTAATTGTAGCGATCGTCCCAGATGCGTACCGATCGACTCCGGGGACGATCGCACCACTACGCTCAGAAACCGGGTTTTTTACCGGGTTCGCCTGCTGCAACCTGTGTATTGCTGTGGAAAAACCCGGTTTCTCTCCACCCCCGTTTGGGCCCTGTAAAAGATCGATCGATACCTGTACAGATCCCAACCGACCATTATTCTACCTTCTGCCGAAAGCCTTCTACCTTCCAAGCAAGAGCCACCTTCAACAGTTGACAGTTGATAGTTGACAGTTGACAGTTGACCGAAGGAGAGCGACCTCTACCCTTAAATCCGAGGATTGGAGTAATGAATAGTCTGATTTTAATTTCTCTCTCGAAGGCGGGCGGGCTTTCAACCAATTCTTTCTGGTGAGGGCGCGATCGGGCCCAACCACCGCAAAATCAAGAATTCTAAACCAAATCCCCCCAGAACCTCCAGACCCCAAAAATAACTGCTAACATACGTGTTGTACAGTTAATCAACAAGCTCCGCAAGGGGTCTACCCGCGTACCGAAAATGGCAAAAAAAGAAGCTTCTACAAAAACTACTGAAAACACAGAAAAGCAAAAAGCCCTAACTTCCGTACTGTCCCAAATCGAGCGCAGCTTTGGCAAAGGAGCGATCGTCCGATTGGGAGACTCCACTCGCATGAGGGTAGAAACCATCCCCACCGGAGCTCTGACACTGGACATTGCTTTGGGCGGCGGTTTGCCAAAAGGCCGAGTAATTGAAATTTACGGCCCGGAAAGTTCCGGTAAAACTACTCTAGCGCTCCACGCGATCGCCGAAGTCCAAAAAACCGGCGGCATCGCAGCCTTCGTAGATGCCGAGCACGCCCTCGATCCCACCTACGCCTCAGCATTAGGCGTCGATATTGAAAATCTCTTAGTTTCCCAGCCGGATACCGGCGAAATGGCCCTAGAAATTGTCGATCAACTCGTGCGATCCGTCGCCGTCGATATCGTAGTCATTGACTCCGTAGCCGCCCTCGTCCCCCGCGCCGAAATCGAAGGCGACATGGGCGACTCCCACATGGGTTTGCAAGCCCGCTTGATGAGTCAAGCACTGCGGAAAATCACCGGCAACATCGGTAAATCCGGCTGTACCGTGATTTTCCTCAACCAATTGCGGCAGAAAATCGGCATAACTTACGGCAACCCCGAAACCACAACCGGCGGTAACGCCCTCAAATTTTACGCCAGCGTGCGGCTCGACATTCGCCGCATTCAAAGCTTGAAAAAAGGTACCGAAGAATACGGCAACCGCACAAAAGTTAAAGTTGCTAAAAATAAAGTTGCTCCGCCTTTCCGCATTGCCGAATTTGACATTGTATTTGGTAAAGGCATTTCTACCTTAGGCTGTCTGACTGACTTGGCAGACGAGATGGGAGTAATCCTGAAAAAAGGTTCTTGGTATAGTTACAACGGCGAGAACATCGCTCAAGGACGAGACAAAGTGATTCAACACATGGAGAAAAATATCGATTTCAAAAATGAGATCGAGCGGCTAGTACGGGAAAAACTTGATACTGGGGCAGTGGTTTCTGCTAATTCTGTCGCTCCTGTGGATGTCGATGCTGATGATGTCGATGCTGATGATGATGAGGTTGTTGATAATGATGACATTCAAGATGTAGGAGACATGGAAGAAATTTAAATTTTGTCGCGATCGGTCATTAGTTCTGTCCGCGAAGAGCGTATTGTATAATACGCTCTTCGCGGACACCACTAAAATCAAAAATGCTTGTTACAAAAATGAGATGCTCTCAAATTAAATGGGTGCATCTCATTTTTGCATCAATACTAGCTCGCTTCGAGTGCGTAGGCGCAAGCCGGGACGTAGCCATCGCCCGGGGAAATTTCTGTCACCGAGAGCTATTGAGGTGGGTCGCTACTCGAAAAGTCGATTTTAATTCAGTTTAATGGCGACACACCCTACGAATAATATTGCTACAGGGCAAGCTGTCAAATGTTTACTTCACCCTGCTTCTGGTCTCTTCACCTTGATTCACTTGGTAGCACTCGCATCACTGCGTTTACACGCTTCAGCTTCTGACTCATTGCAGGTGCAAATACTTAGGAGCAGAATAGATTCATATACGTAAGTAAAGGAGTTCCAATCACCGCTAAATACTGTGGAGTTTACGGTTACTTCCCTCTGGGTCAAGCTGCGGTAACTAACACTAGCCAGATTTTGACAACTGACAGATTTCACCTCTGAGGCTGTTTGTAAAGAAATGTAAAAGCTCCTGAAAGTTAATTGCTGTTACAGAATGTAGGATTTCTGAGCTGAACTGTAAAAAAAAGTTGTCTTGATTCATCGCAAAAATGAACTGGACAAACATGAATTTCATTTTTCAGGAACTTAAATTCTTATCCCAGGAGAATCAATCATGACTGACGGTCAATTAGGAGTTATATTAAAGATGGCTCAAACAATTAATCCTCAAATTGAGAGCGATCGACATTTTGAAATAGACTTGGAAAAATTGCGTCAACTGCCAGCAGGAACATTAGGGTGCGAAGTGGCGCGATTTCTAGACGAACAAGGGTTTGAGCCGATCGCATCTGGAGACTGGATTCAACGAAACCACGACGTTTAACCGGTTCTCACTGGTCTTTCACCTTCTGCCGAAGATGAATTTGTACTTCAAGCGTTTACTCGCGCTCAAGTATTTCGCCCTTCCTGTGCGATTTTAGTGTTAGTTGGATTGCTAAGTGGCAAATGCGCGATCGGACAAATTATCAAAGGTTTAAAACATGGAAAATTAGCCGAGCGGCTAATTGACTGGGACGTTGCATCTGATTGGGAAACTCCCTTATCTGAAGTCCGAGAGAAACTGGGGATTCTACCATTAATTGATTAATTTTTTAACTCGTCACTGCACTGCAAAACTATGCAAAGCACAATTTACAAACCGGTAATCAGCCTGAGCCCGCGAGAAAGAGCGATCGCCCAATTAGTAGCGCAAGGTCTGCCAAACAAATGTATTGCCAAAAATTTAAATATCAGTCACTGGACGGTTGCTACTTACGTGAGGCGGATTTTTATCAAACTCGGTGTTTGTTCTAGAACTGCGATGATTGCACTGTTGATGCAAGAAAATATGCTCTGGGACTCATGAGTCGATTTTAGATTTTAGATTTTACGTTGACTCACCTTGATGAATCAGGGAACTTGAACTATGGTCTAAAATTTGGGAATCGATTTTGACCCTCGTGTCGGGCATTTATACCTGTTTTTGAGGCGGAATAAGTTAGATATAGCGGTTCTCAGAAAGATGCGGTACGTAGTTGGGCTTCAGCCCTCTTAGTTTAGTGGTTATAGAAGCTGTCAACAGTTGACAGTTGACAGTTGACAGTTGACAGTTTGAGAGCGACCTTTACCCTTAAGTCCGAGGATTGGAGTAATGAATAGTCTGATTTTAATTTCTCCCTCAAAGACTTGGGGCTTTCAACCAATTCTTTCTGGTCAATCATACCTCATCTCTTTGAGAAAGGCTATAGTAGGGTGCGTCAGCCTGATTTAATTCTCTGGTAATACCAATTCACTATGAACCTGCACTTAATATAGCTTCAAGGATATAGTCCCAACCACAGAGAGATAAAACTTCTTCATTCGTGAGAGATTTGATAATTATATCTACCTGTTCTTTGAGTTTATCTAAACTCGAATAATTTGCCCACTTGAGGTCTTTTTTTGTGTGTTCCCACAATCTTTCAATCGGATTCAATTCAGGACTATAGGCAGGCAAATATATTGGCATCACATGGTCATGCCAGTCTAACAAGAGAGCTTTATGAAAGCTACCATTGTCCATGATAATTAGATTGAAATGGTATGAGTATTTTTCAGCAAATCCATTTAAAAACTCTTGAAAACAGTTGTGATTTAGCTGAGAGAATTCTTGATAATATTGTTCACCTGTTGATGGTTCTACGACTCCATAAACATAGAAGTTTCCTCGTTTCCATTGTTTTTTGCCGACGGGTTTTATCCCCTTCAATGTAATCATCCTGCCCTGCATAGTAATCAATCCAAATCTACTCTCGTCCTGGCACCATATCCTTACAGGCTGTCCTGTTCCGAAATATTTAATCATTACTTTGATAATCTCCCACAGTTTTTTTTTGAAGTTGGCTTGTGCAACTTCGTTCACTTTATTGCTTTGGGGTCTTGGGACTTTGAGGTACGATTTTAATTTATAATGAACTAGGTCATGTACGACTTTATAGCTCACTTTGAGTCCGCATTCTTTTTCTAGCCATATCTGTAATTTCCCATAACTTGTTTCCCCCTCGGGCTCTTGCAGTTTTTTGATTAATTTTTCTCTGACTTCGGGTGGTATATGTGGAGTCTTCCCGGGAGCTTTTTTAACTGTGAGTAATGAGGTAATTCCCCCTTGTTTGTAAGTTCTTAACCAACGATATATTGTTGAAGAGTCTCGCTTCAGCATTGTGGCTAATTCTTTTCTTGTTTTGATTTTTTTGGTGGCAATCCAGTATAATAGCAGTAATTTTTCTTTGCTTACTGCGGTTATAGCCCGTTTGAGTCGATGCTCTAGTTCCTCAACCGTTTCCTGGATTTCTACCTTAAATTTGTTGCCCATATTGGATCTCCTATACTTTTAGCCTAAATTTAGTGGTATCCGCTCAATAACTCGGGGTAGACTACTGCGTTTGGAACGATTTTGCGATGTTTGACGCTCATCATTGAGCGATTTACCCCGATTTATTGAGCGGATACATTTAGTGTACCTTCATAGTGAATTGGTATAACTCAGAAATTCTCTACTGACAAGCGAATTTCTTGATGGTACCCGCCACATGATTTATCCGTGGAATCAACCCAAATCGAAAATCGAAAATCCTCTCTTCCCCCGAATTTATCCGTGGGGTCGCCTCTAAAATCTAAAATCTAAAATCTAAAATCTAAAATCGATTGACGCACCCTACAGACATACTCGGAGAAAAATAAAAACCCAGTTTCCGTGTGAAACCGGGTTTTTATTTGCAATATTTAAAACCTTTTATGCCAAAGCCAAAGAACGAGAAGAATTTCTCAAAAAATTCAGCAATTCTCGATTCACCGTTTGCGGCGCTTCCTGCTGAATCCAGTGACCACAATTAGGGATTAATTTTAACTTAAACGGAGCGCTAATTAACCGATCCAAACCTTCTACAAGTGTGTGGCTCAAAAACGCATCTTCTTCTCCCCAAAGCACCAAAGTAGGCACTGTCACAGGATCTAACTTCTGCCCCCAATGCCAAAGACGCTGCGGGTGAAACATCTGCTGGTAATAATTCATCGCCGCCGCTAACACTCCTGGCTTTTCTAAAGCGGTTTGATAAATCTTAGTTTCCTCAGCGCTAAAAGCTCCTTTGCGAACAGCTTGTCCTTGCAAGATATTTTGCACAAAATCTTTCAAATTTTGCCGGATCAACCATTCAGGAATGCCGGGAACTTGAAATGCCAAAATATGCCAACTGCGGCGGAGTTGGTCTAAATTGCTTGCCATTTCCTGCACGAATCGCTGCGGGTGCGGAGCGTTTAAAATTGCCAAGCGGTTGAGTTTTTCGGGGAATTGTTGAGCTAAATGCCACGCGATCGCACCACCGCAATCGTGACCGACAATGTGCGCTTTTGTATAGCCCAGCCGATCGATCAAACCGCGAATATCAGCACTCAGCGTATCCAAATCATAACCGCTTTCCGGCTTGTCCGAATCGTTGTAGCCCCGCAAATCCGGCACCACAACCTTGAAATGACGCGCTAAGGCAGGAATTTGATGGCGCCAAGAGTACCAAAACTCAGGAAACCCGTGCAGGAGGATCACGAGCTCGCCTTCTCCTTGGGAAACGCAGTGCAAGCGGATGTTGTTGGTTTCGACAAAGATGTGTTGCTGTTCGGAATCTAAAGACTTCATAGTTGGAAAGTTAGACTTATTTTCGGGCTGTACAGAACTCGCCGACTGATAGCAGGTTCAAACAGCCCAATGGTTTTAATTCTTCTGTTTTTATTCTAGCTGCTTTTCGATCCCCGCCGCTGCAATCTCATTAAACTTAAAACTTGTAGAGTTTTTCGCCGAATAGCAAGGGTTTGAAGCCCTTACTCAGGTCGGCAGATTGTGATAAGAACGGAGTTTAAATCTATGTTCTTATCACTTCGCACTCAACTGTCAACTGTCAACTGTCAACTGTTTAACGTCTTGTTTTTTAGGTGTAACTACTTAGATAAACTTTCTCACCTTAAATCTGTGGTTTTAACAGCGGCGGAGGCGGTTTAATAATAGCACAATTTCGTCCGTTGCCGATCGCATTTTTGAAGCAGACAGATCGGATTGATTGATGATAATACTAAACACCAGCGGCTCGTAATTGGGAACTTCGATATATCCCGACAGCGCCGAAACTCCGCTCAAAGTTCCAGTTTTTGCTTGCAAAATTACGCGGTTTGATGTAGTATTTATGCGATTTTTCAAAGTGCCGCTATCGCCAGCCACGGGCAGTGATGCGCGGTAGATAGATCCAGTAGGTGAATTCGCCATCAATCTCAAAGTTTGCACCAAGGCTTCTGGACTAATTAAATTGTGGCGGGAAAGTCCGGAACCGTCGGCTAATATGTAGCTGTTTGGATTTACACCTAATTGAGTTAAAGCTATTTTTAACTCCTTCAAACCAATTTCACCTGTATCCTCTTGTGGCACAGGCATCTTGCCTATGACTGTTTGTGAAACAGGCAGGGAGCCTGTAATTTTCCCCAACAATCTCAATAAAACTTCTGCATAAAGATTGTTGCTTTCCCGATTAGTTTCTTTCACCAATTCCGCCAGCGGTGGCGATTCAACAAACGCTAATTCCTGATTAAAATTGCGAGGAACAGGGGCAACCAAAGCTTGTTTGACAGGGATTCCCTCAGCCACTAAAACTTGCTGAAAATGCTGTAAAAAATTATTAGCGGGATTGACAACTGCGACATAAGCTGATTCAGATTCCGCACCAACTTTCAACTGCCCGCCAACTCGAATGACAGGCCGATCGAACTCCCTGCCAACTTCAATAAACTCCGATTCGTTTTGAGAGACTGTGACTGAATTGTTCAGAATTTGCCACTGATTGGCTAACTTTGGTTCGGCAAAAGTGACTTTCAGAGGTTGCCCGATCGCCTGTGGGGACAAAACAAGCTCGATCGCATTTTGATTGTAAATTAAACTGTTAACCGGCGCGCCATAGCCAGCTTGGGCGTCTTCCCATTCCCAATTCGGATTGACTGCACTGCCTTGAAAATAGCTGTCATCGCCAATCAACTCATTTATGCGATCGACTCCACGACGTTTCAACTGCTGTGCCAAGTCCTTCAACTGAGCCTCTGCAAGGCTCGGATCGCCCCTACCGGCAACATACAAACTCCCATTTGCGCCGCTGTAAACCGATGTCTTAATCCGAAAATCGGCACCGAGTTTCTGCAAAGCAGCCGCTGTGGTTAGCAGCTTGACATTGGATGCTGGAATAAAATATTTGGTGGCGTCACGGCTGTAGAGAGTCGCCGCAGATGATAGCGGTTGAATCAAAATGCCCCAGCGCGATCGGCTAAATTCAGCACGATTGGCGATCGCATCTACCTTCGCCCCCAATTCCCCAGGACAAATATCCCCAGCCACCGCAGACGTTTGAGCGACTACCGCCGACGTGCGCCCCAAAATTAGGACTAACAAACTAACCGCAATTCCTTTAATTCTCAAAGCATCACTTCCATCACAATAGACTTCTTAGAAAAGTCCTTTAAATCAAATTTTCGGACGGGCAAGAAGCCCGTCCCACCAAAAAAATCTTTTCTTGTGGAACGGGCATCTTGCCCGTTCCAGGTATTTTTGCAAGAGGTGCGATCGCCATTCAAAATACTTTTTATCAAAATCGTATTTCTCTCTAAAAAATAGGGTACATCTCACTTGGGAAGAGGGCGAAGGCGAAGCATGACCGCATATAAGTTATTAGTTATCATCTCATATTGACTGCGGTCATGCTTCGCCCCTACGGATATATTCGCTTGCATTGAGATGCACCCGAAAAATATCTGCGTTCATCTGCGCTTATCTGCTTTAAATCTGCGGTTAACCACCAATCAAAGACTTAAGAGAAAAGTCCAAATTAGATGCAAACATATCTTATAAAAATCACCGAGTCAAGACTAATAATAATAACGCATATGAATTCTCGGATTGAACAGCGCCTCTACAGGTTTTCCGCCTTTGAGGTGCTGTTCCACGATCGACTCTACATCACTCGGTTTAACTCGACAATACCAAATTTGGTCTGGGGTGACTCGCACAGTCGGGCCCGTGTTGCACTGTCCCTGACAGCTAGAAGCTTCAACTTTTACTCCTGCGACTGGTTGGGCTTCAAAGGCAGCTAGCACTGCTGCTGAACCATGTCTCAGGCAAGATTGATACTGGCAAACTAATACACAGCGCGTTTCTGGTTGGGTATCTGCTTCTGCGGCGGTAGATTCTGGCATCGCTAAGAATTTATAGAAGAAGGAAGAGGGAAGAAGGAAGAGGGAAGAAGGAAGGGGGAAGAAGGAAGAGGGAATCTTCGGTAGGGATTTTGGAAATTAAGAACTTCCTCATCGTCGGGCACGGTTGGGATATCTGCTGTTTAACATATTTTAACAATGTTGTCAGGTCGATCGCCCGCGCGCTTGACTGACAAACGGCAGAATTCGTGAGTGCGATCGCAAAAACCTTGATAAATTCTGGCATTCAAACTATTTGAGTCCTTCTAGCTTGTCACGAATCCCTTCTCCCCGGCTGCTTTTCTTCAGTCTGTGTCACGCTTTCCCTATATGATCGGATGTAGAGCAACAACTAAATCAACCGCCAATCATGCCCAAAACAGTAGCCGATGTGATGAGTCGCGATCCGATTTTGGCGCGCCCCGAAACGCCCTTAAACGAAGCGATTAAAATTTTAGCCGATCGCCGTATTAGCGGCCTTCCCGTTGTAGATGAGAATGGTTTATTGGTAGGAGTCATCTCCGAAACCGACTTGATGTGGCGGGAAACCGGCGTTACTCCGCCCGCTTACATCATGGTACTCGACAGCGTGATTTATCTAGAAAATCCCTCGCGTTACGAGCGAGAACTCCACAAGGCTTTAGGGCAAACAGTAGGAGAAGCGATGAGTCAAGAACCCGTTACCATCGAACCAGACAAATCTGTCCAAGCAGCAGCCAAACTAATGCACGATCGCAGCATCCACCGATTGCCGGTAGTCGATAGTGCTGGCAAAGTAATCGGCATCCTCACTAGGGGAGATATTATCCGATGGATGGCGGCCCAGTCTTAATTAACTGTTTCAGTTGAAGGATTGTATCAGACAATGAGCCGATCGCTCCTTCAATCTCTAAGCTTTTGGCAATCACCAATTACCAATTACCAATTACCAATTACCAATTACCAATTTTAAAATCGCATGAGTATTACCCCTGAATCTGTCGAACAATTGCTAAATTCCGAGGATTTTGGCGAAAGGTTGCGGGCTGTCAACCAACTGCGGCAGCTAGAACCAGCGATCGCCTATAATTTGATTCAAATTGCGATCGGCGACAAAAACGTCCGCGTTAGATACGCAGCCGTCAGCCAAATGTCAACCCTCGGCGAGCAAAATCTGCCGAACGCTTTAGAGGTACTGCTTCACAGCTTGCGAAACGATCCCGAACCCGACGTGCAAGCAGCAGCAGCCGATGCTTTGGGCGCATTGAAATTAACCGCTGCTTTAGAAGATTTGCAGCAAGTTTACAGCAGTACATCTGAATGGTTGGTGCAACTCAGCATCGTCGCAGCTTTGGGAGAAATGGGCGATCCAAAAGCATTTCCGATGTTAGAAAATGCCCTGGGTTCTGAAAACGAATTGATCCAAACTATTGCCATCAGTGCATTAGGAGAATTAGGGGATAAACGGGCCCTGCCGCTGCTGCTTCCCTACGCTTCCAATGCAGATTGGCAGATTCGTTATAGAGTCGCCCAAGCTTTGGGGCGGTTGGGCGGTGTCGAAGCAGATGCAGCTTTGGAAATTCTTGCCAAAGATGAGGTTGAGCAAGTGTCTCAGGAGGCTAAAGTCGGACAAGATAATATTTTGAAATTGTGAGTTTTGAGCGGTGAATTTTGAATTAATTGAGAATTTTTTGTGAGGATTCTACTAAAAAATTAGTTGGCGCGCGATCGCTAACAAGAGTGAAACCCGGTTTCTTCGTAGATTTTTCGTAACTAAACGCAAAACTCGAAGAAACCGGGTTTCTAGCCCCCAGCCCGCGAACTGGACGCGCAATATGAACCTTAGTGACGCTCCTACATCAACCGCAAGCGGTATATTGTAGGCATCTGAGTCCTGTTAAGGATATCGAGATCTTCCTTCCCGCGGACTCCAATGGTTTCCCTTTACGGCGTTTTATAGTGAGGAACACGTCCCGCCCCACTTGTCACCTGAATTTTTTGGACTTAGACCCAGATTGTTATTCTTTGATCCAAGATCTAAGTATTTTACCACGACTATTGAACTTTTGTTCATCTCGTCATCCACCCGCCCACTGCTCAAAGCTGCGCTTTGAGATTATGGACAAGTGGAATCGGAGTCTCACACGCCTCTCATCCCACACTAACCTTCGATCGGTATAGTGTGGGGATTCCCGTCTGTTAAGCTAATCGGGAAAATCTCAAATCTCAAGCTCTATCTCAGATTCCGCACAGGGCGGTTTTATTGTCGTCAGACAAGTTAGGTACGTAGTTGCGCTTAAGCGCTCTTTCCTAATATTATAAAGAGCGCTTAAGCGCAACTACGTACCTCGCTCCAGATGCGAGCCGATCTTTGAGCGATACTTAGGGCATGGGGCATACCTCACTTTTTTTGAGAACCGCTATAAACTGTATTGTTGTACGTATATTAACGGTTAAACCTTAAAAAGCAAGTATAATAAATTACCTTAAAAATAATGTTGTGGGTAATTGTTCTGCGTGACGCGCTCGTGGCTGCGGAATCTCGGTTGTATTGATGCCACGGGCGATCGCACTCTTGGCTTTTTTCAACCAGAGTCCGGATATTGACATCCGCAGTTGAAGAATAGGTATAATAACAATAGATACAACAGTGGCAGGGATTAAGACAATTGTTGAAGCCTGCCCAGCCTGCGATCGGGGAAATTATCGTTAAGACGGTAAGCCATCTACCAGCTCAGCCCAGTCTTAAACATTTTTATCATCCCCATGCTTGAACAACTACAAAATTCCGATTCTCAGTCTGCGGACATTTTAACAGGAGAGCGATCGGCTTCTCAACTGTCACAACCCGCACCAGCCACAACCAATCTAAACTTTATTTATAAAGTTTTAGAACTTACGAACATAGAGCGCAGCAAATTGAGTTTGTCCCCCCTAACCTTAAATACTCAGTTGTTGAATGCGGCGCAAAATCACACCCAAAACATGGCAGTGCAAGACTTTTTCGATCACACCGGAAAAGATGGTTCGTCAATGGGAAATCGGATTACTGCAACGGGCTATAAATTCAGCTCGGCAGCAGAAAATATCGCTGCGGGATCGTCTACACCCGACCAAGTTGTATCATCATGGATGAACAGCAGTGGCCACCGGGCTAACATTCTTAATCCGAATCTGAAAGAGATTGGCATTGGTTACTATTTCCTAGCCAACGATACTGGCAGCGTCAATTACAATCACTATTGGACGCAAGTTTTTGCTACTTCCCTTGATGGTAGTGTCAATCCCGCACCACCTCCCACACCAACTCCAACTCCAACTCCCACACCAACTCCCGTACCAACTCCAACTCCAACTCCTACACCCAGCACATTAGTCTCCATTACTTCCCCAATACCCAATGCTACAGGGGACGGCACCCCGACGACAGCACCCAAGAATATAGCCAGCGGTGGCAATTATTTCCTATCAGATGCTGCTGATACTCAAATACCTGCCAGCGCTGTGGGATTGCAAATTTTTGCCCTTTCCGGGAAAGACAATCTCACTGGAGGAGCAGGCGCTGATACGATTAATGGAATGCAAGGCGCGGATACAATTAACGGCGCAGGTGGTAATGACATCTTATCCGGCGGTAAAGATTCGGATTTAATTGATGGCGGTGTTGGTAATGATTTTATCAGCGGCAACAATGATAACGATCGACTGATCGGAGGAGATGGTAACGATACTCTCCGGGGCGGCAAGGAAAACGATATCTTGATTGGTGGTAACGGCGATGATTTGCTGGGGGGCGATCGCGGGCAAGACATTCTGACCGGCGGTGCTGGTAATGATACGTTTATTCTGGCGGGTGGTTTGTCTGTTTCGGCTACCTTAGTTGGTGCCGATGTGATTACCGATTTTGTCGCCGGGGATAAGATTGGTTTAACCGACGGGATCGGATTTGCCAACTTGACTTTTGAAGCTGTGAGTTTGAAGTTGGATGGAGGTGCAATCAGCGCTTCTACGGCGATTAAGTCGGGGGCTAATTATTTGGGTATCGTGCAGGGTGTAAGTCAAAGTCAGCTTACATCTTCTGTTTTTGTGAGTGCAATTTAGGAAGTAGATCGGGCAGTTGAAACCGCGTCTATACAAACTAAACCCGCCTTCGCGGGTTGAAGATTACTCGTTACCAGGTACAGCGACAAGAACGAGTTAATCTTCTTTCTTCAGTCCGCGGAGGCGGACTTCGTGTGTGTAGACGCGGTTTCAACCGCCGAGTCTTCTCGTATTCTTCTTTCTTCAGTCCGCGGAGGCGGACTTCGTGTCTGTAGACGCGGTTTCAACCGCCGAGTATTCTTCTCGTATTCACGTAAAATCTACAATTGTATTGATGCTACAGCCGATCGCAAATTGCCTTGAAATTCGCCTAACAACAGGTGCGTCGCTTTGAGATTGTCGGTATGCAAGGCGAGGGATTTTCTGTGGCGACGCACCCTACGATCGCAAAAATCTACAATTGTATTGATGCTACTGCCGATCGCAAATTCCCTTGAAACTCGCCCAAAATTCGATCGCACTCTTGCTTCTCCAAACCAGTCCAGTGCATCATCAAAGCTAATTTTACAGACTTGCCGCTTTTTTCCAACAAAAAACCCGCTTCATCCCGGCCCAAATCAGTTAAATCTTGTAACATCCGTACCGCCCGATCGCGCAATTTCTTATTAGTCACCGCCACATCAACCATCCGATTGCCGTAAACCTTCCCCAGCTTGACCATTACGCCAGTCGAAAGAATATTCAAAGCCATTTTTGTCACAGTACCAGCTTTCAAGCGCGTCGAACCCGCGACTATCTCCGGGCCAACCAACAACCGAATATCCACATCAGCCTCAAAATTCACCTGTTCGACGGGTACGCAGGCGATAAACACTGTTTTCGCCCCCCGCTGGCGCGCCGCGTGTAAAGCACCCGCTACAAAGGGCGTTGTACCCCCAGCCGTAATCCCGACAACCACATCGAGATTGTTAATGTGACGGTGGGCGATCGACTCAGCGCCATCTTCAGCCCGATCCTCCAAATCCTCCGAACTCCGCACCAAAGCCCCCGCACCCCCGGCAATTATGCCCTGTACGAGTTCTGGCGGCGTGCAGAAGGTGGGGGGACACTCGGCGGCATCGAGTACCCCCAAACGCCCGGAAGTGCCCGCACCGACGTAAAATAGGCGGCCTCCTTGACGTAGAGATTCGGCAGCAATGTCGATCGCCCGGGCTAACTGTTCGCGGGCACGGGCGATCGCATTTAAGGTTTGGGCGTCTTCTGCGTTGAACAAGTCCACCAATTCGATCGAGCTAAGTTGGTCTAAATTCGCGCTGTTGGCATTCACCTGTTCCGTCAGCAGATGCCCCCGTTCTTCCAAATTCTTCATTTTTTGTCAGTTATTAACGATCCGTTGGCAATTTTTGCTTCTGGTGGGCAGAGTCAGGAGACATACAGAGTCCCAGCTTCAGCCTAGAAGCCTGTATCTAGAAATCGAGTCTAGGATTGAGAATGCTGGAAGATATCAAATTTATCCTTCTTCCTTCTTCCCTCTTCCTTCTTCCTTCTTCCCTCTTCCTTCTTCCTTCTTCCTTCGTGATTACAAAAGTCCTTCGAGTCGGCGGCGCATAGAATCCAGTTCGTCTTGAGAAACCTCAGAATCCGACTCCGGCTGTGACTCCGGTTCCGACTGCCCCTCTGCCTGCCACTGAGTCTGTGTTACATTGTCTTCTGGCGGAATCGCTAGTGCGCCCGCCGGCACAAGTTCCCAATCATAATCAACACTGTCGCAGAACTCCTTAATTTCCTCATCGTCGATCGCCTCGACAGCGGGTTCGGGAAAATCCTGAGCTTCCAACATCACGCCAAAGCGTGTGGCGTCGTCTTCTGACTCAAACATCAGAACTTTGTTGCGATCGCCGAGTTGAATGGTGTGAATTCCCTCATTCTCGGTGCGGGCATTGAAGAGTAAGACGAACACTCGCATAAGTTTTAAAGACCTTCTTAACCACCGTTTTTTTATCTTAGAAGCGATCGGGCAATTTTAGATTTTAGATTTTAGATTTTAGATTGACTGTCTGTTGTACGAGGTGTGGCGATTGTAGATTTTAGATTTTAGATTGACTGTCGGTTGTACGAGGTGTGACGATTTTAGATTAAGTTTGGTAAAGATTTCTGGAGTCTGTGCGACATAGGAGGGGGTGAATATTGAAGTTTCATTGTGCGATCGGCACTTCCAAGCTCAGTTATGAGTCTAGCAAAGACAGAAAGCCTTCGTCAGAATCCCAGAATTTTTCCGCTCTACTACTAAATTGTATATTTCAATTCTCGACCAAAACTCGTCAAATCCCCCCTCTCCCCCTCCCCCTCTCCCCCTCCCCCCCTCCCCCTCTCCCTTTCTCCCCCTCTTTCCTCTTCCTCTCTCAAACCGGCTGATTTCCTCAATTCCTGAATTCTCACAACCTTGAGAAATAAGCATGACTAACTCGGACGATGACAAAAAACAACTCGCACCCCGTTCTGGGCGCCACTGGTGGCGTATCTTGCTGCTTAGCGGTACGGGAGTGGGCATTCTCGGCCTGGTTGGGGCGGTAGCCGCACGGGAGTGGGTGCAGAAAAAGTTAGCTCCTTTGGTGGCCTCTGAGGTCAGTCAGACATTGAAGCGGCCAGTGCAAATCGGACGTTTGGAGCGATTTTCTCCGATCGGCTTGCGGTTTGGTCGATCGACTGTACCCGCAACTGCGATCGATCCAGATTACGCTTCCACAGAAGCAGTGGAAGTGAAATTTTCAATTTGGCCGCTGCTGTTCAACCGCACTCTCAAATTAGATATTACCTTAGTTAAACCTAGCGCTTATATCGAACAAGATGCTGAAGGCCGCTGGGTTAATATTCCCACCCAAGACAAAAAACCTGCGGGTTTATTTAAAACGGAAATTGAAGCAATTCGAGTTGAAAATGCCGGTGCAGTTTTAGTGCCTAGTCCCGAAGTCGGACAGAAAACTTCGGCGCCGATTTCTGTAAGTCTAAAAAATGGCAGCGCTTTATTTCGCGAGCAAAATCAGCGCGTTCTCTACGAACTTAACGGTCAGTTTACCAATAATGACAATTTTGCAGTCAAAGCAGACTCTCTGTTGCCTGCGGCTCAAACTAACGTGCTACTGCAATCGCAAAACTTACCTTTGTCCGACATCGCTCGCTTGCTTAAAATTTCCGGAATTTCTCTACAAAAAGGTCTGGCAAATAGCAATTTAACCGTGCAAGTGCGAGACAATAAATTATCTGGAATTACTGGAACAGCAAGTTTTGCCGGAGTGCAAGCAAGTATCAAACCGCTGAAACAGATTATCCAAAATGGTAGCGGTCAATTGCGGTTTCAGGGAACCAATTTAATTGTCGATAGTCTCACAGGTAATTACGGTCTAATTCCGGTTCAAATCGCCGGAACAGTTGCTACTGGAACTAATTTAAATACCGAACAAGCGAGTTTCAATCTGATAACTAACGTGCAACCGGTAGCTGTGGCAAGTGTTATTAGTGCGGTGGAGGCAGAGTTAGGGCAGAAAGTAGTATTGCCGATCGCAGTTGCCGGAGAAGTGAAGGCGGATGCTAAGCTGACTGGAACCGTTGCAAATCCAGTGCTCTCAGGTACGATCGCCTCGACAAAACCCGCTACAGTCGATCGCCTGCAATTAAACAATATTAGCACTAACTTTAAATTGGAACGCGGGAGAACAGCTCAAACTCCAACGCCGAATTCTCCACCGTCAACTGTGCCGTTGTCCTCTTTAGCTTTGACATTGAGCGATATATTAGTTGTGCCGGCGGCGGGCGGTAAAATTGGTGGCAAAGGTGAAGTCGATATAACGTTGGGAAGTGAGAATTCGCGATCGGGTTTGGTGTTCGATTTGCAAGCGGAAAATCTGCCCGGAGATGCGATCGCCCAAATTTACGCTCTCCCGATTCCCGCTGCTGTTAAAATTGGCAGTGTGTCCGCCAAAGCTCAAGTTTTCGGGCCGTTAAATAATATCCAAGCTAGAGCTAAATGGCAAGCACCACAAGGGACTTTTCCGGCTAGCGGCGAAATTCGCGCCGGAGGTAATACGGCGGATTTGCAAAATACCGTTGTCAAAATTGGCGATGCTACGGTGAATGTGGATGCGGCGATCCAAGACCGTCAGTGGGAAGCTATAATCAAGGGCGATCGCGTGGCAGTCAAAAGTTTGCAGCCACTGATTCCCCGACTTAATTTACCTCCAGAATTAGCAGGTTTGTTCAGCGGCACCGCCGAAGTTGCAGGAACTCTGGACGATTTGAGTTTAAATGGTATTTATGCTAGCGGCAAAGGAACGCTGAATGTTGTTGATAGTATTGTTGATGTTAATGCCAAACTAGAATCAGGCCGCTGGCAAGCTTCTGGCAAAACCGAAAAAGTTGCCATCAATGCCTTACTTGATATTGGCTTGCCATTTTTGGCGATCGCAAATTCTGCCAATCTCGAAAATCTAAAATCCAAAATCCAAAATCTAAAATCGTTGGATGGACAGCTAGCCGGAGAATTTCAAGCTGCGGGAAATGTTGACAATTTAACCGCTAGCGGCATCAATCTTAGCACCAACGGTAAACTCAATATTGCCGACAGCAGTGTCAATCTCAAAGGAGAATTGACAGACGGAAATTGGCAAGCAACCGCAGAAACCGATCGCACTTCCATCAGCCGCCTGGTAGATTTAACACTCCCGATTTTAGATGTGGCTTCCGCCTTCAATCCCGAAAATCAGCAATCTGCCAATCTAAAGTCTAAAATCCAAAATCTCAAATCGATCGACGGCCAATTATCGAGTCAATTTACAGCTTCTGGAAGTCTAGAAAATTTGACGGCTAGCGCAATTAATGTCAACGGTAGCGGCAAACTAAATCTGGGCGGTAGCAATGTCAATTTTAAAGGAGAATTGGCGGCGGGAAATTGGCAAGGAACCGCAGAAACCGATCGCACTTCGATCGGCAGCCTGGTAAATTTAGGATTGCCACTGTTAGATGTGGGCTTGGCTTTTACGGCTGACAATCCCCAAATAGTCGCCAATATCAACAATCTAAAATCCAAAATTCAAAATCTCAAATCGATTGACGGCCAAATATCAAATCAAATTCAAGCGGCGGGAAGTCTTGACAAATCAAGCATCGCCGATGTTTCTGTTAACAGCAGTGGCAAATTAAATATTGCCGACGGTACGGTTGATTTTAAGGGAAAATTAGATGCTGGACAATGGCAAGCTGTTGCGGATCTCGATCGAGTTATTCTCAGCCGCCTAGAACAAACAGTCCGCAATCTCCAACTGTTTCCGCTGACGGCGACTTTGCCTAAAGGATTTGACGGCAGAGTTAACGGCCAATACCAAGCATCGGGCAGTTTGGATAATTTGACAGCTAAAGGAATTCGTGCTAGTGGAGAAGGACGGATTTTGGTCGATCGACTCGGGGCGATCGATACTACGGCAAAATTGGAAAACGGCAACTTGGAAGCATCGCTAGCAACCAACGGAGTTACAGTCAGCAATTTAGAACAAACCCTCAAACAAACAGGTTTGCTGACAACCAATTTACCGCGAGAAATTGCCGGAACCCTCGATGGCAAAATCAGAATAGTGGGAAATACAGATAATTTAACCGCCAACGGCATCACAGCCAACGGCGACGGACAAATTCGACTCGCCAACGGTGGCGGAGTTGTCAACGCCAAAGGTAGCGCACAATCCGGGAATTGGCGCGCGTCAATTGAAGGCGACCAAATTGCCCTAAGTCGCTTCCAGAAAGCCTTTGAAGCCCAGCGGCAAAGCTTGCAAGGCAGCGGTTTAGTCTCCCAAGCCCAAAATCTCCCCCTACTGCGGGGACTATTTAACGGGAATGTTGATTTATCCGGCCCGATTGCTGCTGCTTCCCCGCAAAATGTTCGCGCCGGCGGCAGTTTCCGCATCTCGGAATTGCCCTTTCTCAAACAACCTTTTGATGCAATATTTAACTGGGATGGCAAACGGATAGAAGTAGAAAAAGCTGCAACTCGCGGTTTGACAGCCAGCGGATTTGTCGGCGTTGAGTTAGCTGGGAAAGGATTACCGTCAATTTCCAATCTAGATTTGGATGTAAAACTCTCCAACTTTAACCTGGAAGCCTTGCCAGCAGAACAGTTGGCATTTTTGACACCCATGGGTGCCAAAAAGTCTTCAGAGAAAAATCAGCCTGTGCGCGGCAATGTCGATTTCACGGGGCGCCTCACCGGAACATTGGCCGCCCTGAGTTTAGTTGGCGACGTGGAAGTGCGGAATTTAGCAGTAAATCAAGTCGCTTTCGATCCTGTACTGGCAGGAAAAGTGACGGCGAGTTCCGATAAAAGTGTAGATTTGCGTTTGGCTGGCCCCCAAGACAAAATCGAAGTCGCTTTAAATCAGTCGTTTCTGCCGACATCATTCTTAGTTAAACGCGGGGAATCCGTAGCCCGCGGCCAAGCTGAGGGCGAAACTTTGCGAGTTAATTTAAGCGATTTCCCGCTGGCTGCATTGAATCTCTCACCGGGAGAAGAGGCAGGTTTGGGGCCGATAACCGGTACTGTTTCGGGACAAGTCAACGTGCCCGGTTGGAAGATGCCGCTAAATCCGGCGACTTTGCAAGCCAACGGACAAATTGCGATCGCCCAACCGGCGATCGGCTACATTAAAGGTGACAGTTTCCAAGCCGAATTCAGCTATGCTAACGGCAGCGCCACTCTCACAAACGGCATCTTCCGGCAAGGTACCGGTCAATACTCCATTTCCGGTAACGTCAAAGCAGGCGCAAACCCCGAATTTGCCGGGAAAGTTAACATCCAGCAGGGGAATTTGCAGCAAGTTTTAGCAGCTTTGCGGTATTTCAATTTAGGAGATTTCGCGAGAGGCTTGAAACCTCCCGTTTACGGTAACAGCGGTGACGTGAAAACAGTCGCAGTCGGAGAACCGGAAGCGCCGTTAATCGAACAGTTGCGCCGCTTGGCAGAAATCGAAGTAATCTTGCAGCAGCAGCAAGCTGTGAAATCATCGGAAAAATTGCCTGCCTTATCTCAATTGCAGGGAACTTTTGGTGGCGAAATTGCAGTGGCAGGTTCTCTGCGAACAGGCGTGCAAGCTCAATTTAACGTCAAAGGCGATAATTGGCAGTGGGGAAAATATGTCGCCGAACAGTTCAGCATTGAGGGCAGTTTTCAGGACGGGATTTTAACCGTGTTGCCGCTGGAAATTCGATCGGGCAAAAGTGCGATCGGATTTTCGGGACAACTCGGACAGAAAGCTCAATCCGGGCAGTTGCGGGTAGAAAATGTACCCGTAGAAGAGTTAGCAAAACTAATCGAATTACCCTTTGTAGACGTTACTGGAAACTTAAATTTGCGGGCAAACTTAGCTGGAAGTTTAGAAAATCCGCAAGCCACCGGCGAATTAAGTTTGCTGGACGGGACGCTAAACGGAGAACCGATTAAAAAAGCCGACAGCAGTTTCAGTTATAGCAACGCCCGCCTGAATTTTGGGGGCAGCGCTTTGGTAACTCAAACCGAACCAATTGAAGTACAGGGAAGTTTGCCTTTCGAGTTACCCTTTGCTGCGGTAAAACCCGACAACAATCAAATAGATTTCAGGGCGAATTTGCAGAATGAAGGATTAGCAATTATTAATGTCTTAACTCCCCAACTTGCCTGGGTCAATGGCAAGGGACAGGTGCAAATTCGCGTTGGAGGGACGCTGCAACAGCCTGTAGCGCAAGGAATTGCGAATTTTGAAAATGCAACCGTCCGGGCGCGGGCTTTCCCAGAACCGATTACAGGGCTAACTGGGGCAGTGCGCTTTGAGGGCGATCGTATTCGAGTAGAACGAATTCGGGGACAATTGAGTAAAGGGGAAGTTGTAGCCCAGGGCGTGATTCCATTGTCTGTGCCTTTTGCGGAGGGCGATGTCGATGCAGCGAATCCTTTGGCTGTCAATCTAGATAAATTGGGATTGAATCTCAGAGGATTGTACCGCGGCGGCGCAGTCGGTCAAGTCCAAGCAAGGGGAACAGCTTTGCGGCCGCAGTTGAGCGGTAAAATTGAACTGTACGACGGCGAAGTATTTCTCCCCAGCGCCGGCGGCGGAACTAAGTTAGCTTCTTCCGATTCCCCTTCCCCTACGACATCTTCCCCTACGACTCCGACTGAGGTTTCTACTTCTCCTGCGACTCCGACTTCGCCGACATCTTCCCCTTCCTTTGAAGTTGGATTAAACGATTTGGCGCTGAAATTAGGCCGAGGAGTGCGGGTAACGAGTGCGCCGATATTGAATTTTCAGGCGACAGGGGCTTTGACGGTGAATGGAACTTTAGACGATATTCGCCCTGCGGGTACGATTCGGTTGACTTCGGGTGCGGTGAATTTGTTTACCACGCAGTTTAAGCTTGACAAAGGATACCCACAAACAGCTACCTTTGTACCAACACAAGGACTCGATCCGACATTGGACGTGAGATTAGCAACATCGGTACAAGAAGTCTCGCGGTTTCGCACTCCAGGAACATCTGTCGCGTCTGAAATAGCCGACGAACCGACAAGTTTCGGCAGCGTGCGGAGTGTCCGAATTCAAGCATTAGTCAAGGGTAAAGCCTCCCAGTTGGCCGAAAATATCGAGTTGAGGAGTTCTCCAGGGCGATCGCAAACAGAGATTGTAGCGCTATTAGGCGGCAGTTTCGTGCAAACATTAGGACAGGGAGACAGTACACTGGCGATCGCCAATTTAGCCGGTGCAGGATTATTAAACAACCTGCAATCCGTAATTACCAACGCCACCGGATTGAGCGAATTTAGGTTATTTCCCACACGAATTAGAGGAAACGAAGGACAAACAGCCAGTTCCAGTTCAGGGGCCGCAGCCGGTGCAGGTTCCCTCGGTATAGGCTTAGAAGTCGGGGCCGATATCACGCGCAATCTTTCAGCATCAATCATTCGAGTATTATCAGCAAATCAGCCAACAGAATTTAACGTGCGGTATCGTTTAAACGACAAAATATTGCTCAGAGGTTCAACCAATTTCCAAGGAGACAATCGCGTCACCGCCGAATACGAATTGAGATTTTAGTCATTAGTCATTAGTCAACAGTCAACAGTCATTAGTCATTAGTCAGCAGTCATTAGTCATTAGTCATAGTGCTGTCCCCGCTCGCTTTCCAACAGTCATTAGTCATAGTGCTGTCCCCGCTCGCTTTCCAACAGTCATTAGTCAACAGTCATTAGTTTGTAGATGCCCACTGCACTTAGTCTTAAGTTTTACACCCAATTACCAATTACCAATTACCAATTACCAATTACCAATTACCAATTCCCAATTACCAATTACCAATTCCCAATTCCCAATTCCGCATTAATTTGCTATAATATAAATAGCAAAACCAAAACGGTACTGCAAACCCCGCACACAAGGTTATGGGAGTTAAGTCAAATGGCAAACAAACTCCAAGTGAAAACACAGGCGATCGGCTACAGCGACTTATACTGGAACCGATTTAGTCCGAGAGTAGCGACTATCAGCAGCATCCGCAACGCCAACCACTGGGACGGCGGATTCATCACCTACATTGCATATCCCACAAAAGTAGAAGCCACAGCAGCAATGAAACATTTGCTACTGAACCAAAAAGCTGCGGATGTTGATATGCGGAAAGCCAAGCGGATGAAAGCAAAAGGCATTCGGTGGGAACTCAAAATTCGGGGTTTAGCTTTTAATGAAGTGTTGAAACTGGCAACAATGGATATAACTGGAAAGCTAGTTATGTCACCTGTAACAACTACTCAAGCCACAGGCTGATAGCTGAATTTAGATAATTTGTAAGGGCGGTGCCCATGCCCGCCCTAACTCCAGATTTTTCTCTTACCTCTACATCTTCCTCAGTGTCATCTGCTGTTCACGAAAAACTATAACTATATGCGTTTCATCAGCCCCAAAACAGACTTTGCATTCAAAAAAATCTTCGCATCTTCAGAACATCCAGAAATTTTAATCAGCTTCCTAAATGCAATGCTGTATAACGGAGAATCCACAATCGAAGAAATAGAAATAATTGACCCTTATTCAGCCGGAAGCGTCACAGGATTAAAAGACACCTACCTGGATGTCAAAGCCAAGATTACCGGAAACAAAACCGTAATTGTGGAAATGCAGGTACTCAACGTCGCCGCCTTTGAAAAACGAGTCGTGTACAACGCAGCCAAAACCTATTCTACTCAACTCAAAGCTGGAGACGGTTACTTAAGATTAAAACCAGTCATTGCCTTAACCATCACCGACTTCATCTTATTTGAAAACACCGAAAAACTAATTTCGCACTTTGAATTCACAGAAGCCGAAGAGAAATTCGTCTATCCCAACTGCGAAATCAAATTAGTGTTTGTCGAGTTACCGAAATTCAAAAAAGAATTGAATGAACTCGAAACCCTGCCAGAAAAATGGATTTACTTCATGAAAAACGCACCCTCATTGGAAGTAGTACCAGAGACATTGGGGTCAGTTGCAGAGATTAATGCCGCGATGGGAATTGCCAACCGAGCAAATTTGACCCTCGACGAATTAAATGATGTAGACAAGCGAGAAATGTTTATCCAAGACCAACTAGGTTCTGTGACAAAAGGGATAGAGATTGGTATTCAAAGGGGAATACAACAAGGAATACAACAAGGACTTCAACAAGGGATTGAACAAGGGATTGAACAAGGGATTGAACAAGGGATTGAACAGGGAATCGAAAGGGGTAAAATTGAGGGGGAAATAGGATTAATTATGCGTCAGATTGTGCGGCGGGTGGGTGATGTTACAATGGAAATTCAAACTCGCATCCAGGGGTTATCTGCGGCACAGTTAGATGATTTGGGAGAGGCTTTGTTGGATTTTACAAGTGAAGAGGATTTAATTGCGTGGTTAGATTCTGCGGTTGGATGAATAGCAGTTTGTAGATACCGTAGTTCAGCGGTAGGGTGCGTCAATCGATTTTAGATTTTAGATTTTAGATTTTAGAGGCGATCCCACGGATAAATTCGGGGGAAGAGAGGATTTTCGATTTTCGATTTGGGATTGATTCCACGGATAAATCCGGGGGCTTGTAGCACCTTTGAAATTCTCGATGAGTTTGGTAGTTCTCAATTATCACTAAAAATCTCATTCTGACGCACCATTTATTCCGGGCGTGCGTCATTTTTGAGATTGTGATGAAAGTAGCGAAAATCTCATTATTCTGACGCATTCTAATTCTAAATGAATCGTATTGAGATATAATAGAGTTTTAACAGAACACAAATTATTGTCCTATGAAAACCGTTGACAAAAGTCAATTAACCGCTCAATTACTCGAATTATTGCAACTTGTCGAGATTGAAGGCGAAGAGATTTTAGTGATGGATGGGAATAAACCAGTTGTGAGAATTTCTCAGTATGAAAAGTCTCTTTCAACTGAAGAATTATTTAAGGATATGCGCGGGAAAGTAAAATATTTTGAAGATTTAACTACGCCAACATTTATTTGATCGAGTATTTTGTAAGGTGCGTCGCTATGAAATTGTTGATTTTTGTTGAATATTTTTCGAGGCGACACACCCTACGACTACTGAACCTTATTGAATTGTACCGAATTAACCTATCTTCGCCTTCCCGGTGATGGCTGCGTAACACGACGCAGCCAACCTACATCATGTGAGTGAGAGGTACGCGAGCATTTTTATCCCAAATCCCAAAACCCAAAACCTGTTTGTCCAAACAGGTCATTTCTATGGCAACCTAAAAAACAGCAGACACAATTTTATAAACTTTAATTAGAGAACACCAGCCATCAATTATGCAAACTCTGCCCAATCCAACTAAAACCGTATCTAGCCAACCAGTATTCGACACCAGCATCAAACGCCGCAAAACCCGTCCCGTCAAAGTCGGCAGCATCACGATCGGCGGAGGCAACCCAGTCGTCGTACAATCGATGATTAACGAAGACACCCTCGACATCGACGGATCGGTCGCAGGAATTCGGCGCTTGCACGAGATTGGCTGCGAAATCGTCCGCGTTACGGTGCCCAGTATGGCCCACGCCAAAGCTTTAGCCGAAATTAAGCAAAAATTGCACGAAACCTACCAAGCCGTGCCCCTGGTTGCTGATGTCCACCACAACGGGATGAAAATTGCGCTGGAAGTCGCCAAACACGTAGACAAAGTGAGAATCAATCCCGGACTTTACGTGTTCGAGAAGCCGAAAGCCGACAGAAGCGAATACACTGAGGCGGAATTCGCCGAAATTGGGGATAAAATCCGCGAAACCCTGGAACCTCTGGTGATTTCCCTGCGAGATCAAGGTAAAGCTTTGCGAATCGGCGTCAATCACGGTTCCCTCGCGGAACGGATGCTGTTTACCTACGGCGACACCCCGGAAGGTATGGTGGAATCGGCCCTGGAATTTATTAGAATTTGCGAATCCCTGGACTTCCGCAACATCGTGATTTCCCTGAAAGCCTCCCGCGCGCCGGTGATGGTGGCTGCTTACCGCTTGATGGCGCACCGGATGGACGAATTGGGGATGGATTACCCGCTGCATTTGGGCGTTACGGAAGCTGGCGATGGCGAATACGGGCGCATCAAATCCACGGCTGGTATCGCACCGCTGTTGGCTGACGGTATCGGCGATACTATCCGCGTCTCGCTGACTGAGGCGCCGGAAAAGGAGATTCCTGTCTGCTACAGCATTCTGCAAGCTTTGGGATTGCGGAAAACTATGGTTGAGTATGTGGCTTGTCCTTCCTGTGGCCGCACTTTGTTTAATTTGGAGGAAGTGTTACATCAAGTGAGAGAGGCGACGAAGCATCTCACGGGTTTGGATATTGCAGTGATGGGCTGTATTGTCAATGGGCCGGGCGAAATGGCTGATGCTGATTATGGCTATGTGGGGAAGCAACCGGGTTATATTTCTCTGTACCGCGGCCGGGATGAAATTAAGAAGGTTCCTGAGTCTGAAGGTGTGGCAGAATTGATTAATTTGATTAAGTCGGACGATCGCTGGTTTGAACCAGAGTAGGCTTGACTGGATATAGTTTTGAGGTTTGGGGCGGGCAAGATGCCCACCCCACAACTCTTGTGGTGGCACAGGCATCTTGCCTGTTGCTTTTGGGGCGGGCAAGATGCCCACCCCACAACTCTTGTGGTGGCACAGGCATCTTGCCTGTGGCTTTTGGGGGCGGGCAAGATGCCCACCCCACAACTCTTGTGGTGGCACAGGCATCTTGCCTGTGGCTTTTGGGAATACAACTCGGCAAAGTTGAATAAATATGTATCCAAAATCCGACCAAGCCTTGCCTGTGTTAGATTGGGCGTGATTATTCTGAACTCTTTTCCTCCCGCGCGTCAGACAAATGGTTATAACAAAACGAGGGCTTGTTCTAAGTGCAGCAGCGGTGTTACTCACTGCTGCAACTCTTGCCAACACTGGTTGCAGTTCTAAATCCCTGGCTTCTTTTAGGGGAAGTCCTAAAGAATTGGTTGATGAAGTTTGGCAGATTATTGACAAAAGTTATGTTGATGGCACTTTTAACCAGGTTGACTGGAAAGCGGTGCGGAATGATTATTTGAACCGGACTTATACTAGCGATGAGGAAGCTTATAAAGCAATTCGAGAAATGCTGAAGAAGCTGGACGATCCTTATACGCGGTTTATGAACCCGGAAGAGTTCAAAAATATGCAGGTTGAAACTTCTGGTGAACTCACAGGAGTTGGGATTCAGTTGACTCAAGATGAGAAAACTAAGAAGTTGGTGGTGATTTCTCCCATTGAGGATACTCCTGCTTTTACTGCTGGTATTCTAGCAAAAGATATCATTACTAAGATTGATGGCAAAACTACTGAAGGGATGGATACGAATCAAGCGGTAAGTTTGATTCGCGGCCAGGCTAATACTGAGGTGACTCTGACTATTTTGCGGGACAAAAAGGAAATAGATTTTAAGCTGAAACGCGCTAAAATTGAAATTCATCCCGTGCGGAAGTCGGTGCAGAAAAGCCCGATCGGCGAAATCGGCTATATTCGCTTAAATCAGTTTAGCGCGAACGCTGCATCGGAAATGCGATCGGCAATTAAGGATTTGGAACAGAAAAAGGTGACGGGTTATATTCTAGACTTGCGTTCCAATCCGGGTGGGTTGCTCTACGGCAGTATTGAAATTGCTCGGATGTGGCTCAAAGAAGGTACGATCGTCTCTACGGTCGATCGCGTCGGTGAAGCCGATCGACAAACCGCAAACAAAGGAGAGATTACCGACAAACCTTTAGTTGTCCTCGTAGACGGCGGTTCAGCAAGTGCTAGCGAGATTCTATCCGGCGCTTTGCAAGACAACAAGCGCGCAGTTTTGGTGGGAACCAAGACGTTTGGTAAGGGTTTGGTTCAGTCGGTACGCGGCGTGGGAAATGGTGCCGGTTTGGCGGTGACAATTGCCAAGTATTTTACTCCCAACGGCACTGATATCAACCACATGGGAATTAAACCGGATTTTCTGGTTGAACTTACCGACGCTCAAAAACAGGATTTGAGGCGCGATCGCGATAAAATTGCTACGACGGCCGATCCGCAGTACGCCAAAGCTTTGGAAATTTTGACCAATAAAATTACTGGTAAAACAGGGAACGATAAGGCGGAGTCGAAACCGCAGGCGACGCCTTCTAAGCCCGCTGCTGCACAGGCTAAACCCAGTGCGGCACCTGCTAAATCTAAGTAGTTTTTAGTCACAAAAACTTCAGTAAAGAAGGACTAAAGTCCTCACTACAAACCAGGTTCGTAGTGAGGACTTTAGTCCTTCCAAGTTCTTTTATTTCGGTTGACATTTGCCAGCGCGAATTAAACCGATGCGTCGGGCGATCGCATCTTCAGCAGAATCGTAAGGGCCCCACTGTTCTATAATAGTGGGGCTTTGCTGTGCGATTTGGGCCGGCAAAATCTCGCAATTACCAGCAGGACGTTTGACAATATAAAATTTATCTGATTCTGTCATAGCTAAATTTCTCACCTAAAAGTTCAATACTAACTAATCGTACCGTTGAAACCGCGTCTGTACAAACGATGTCCGTGCCAATCGGACTAAAGACAATTACCGTCTAATCTTCAACCCCCTCTTAGAGTGCGTGAGTGTCTGTATAGATACAGTTTCAACCGTACATCCAATCTTCAGAATTAAGATAAGAATTAAAAAAAACTAACACTTTCGGAAGATGCCAGAAATTTTATCTATGATAAAAATATAGACATTTGTCTAAACTGTGCATTATATCAATTCTGGTTGTATCGGAATTATTTAACCGCAGAGAACGCAGAGGACACAGAGGGAGAGAAGAGAGAGATGAATAATTACTCGGCTAGACGGAATTGATATAATGCACTTTCTGTTCTCACCAAAATATTCTAATCAATACCGAAGAAACCCATGCAATTTATTCCCAAAACAGTCCCCGAAAATCAATCACAAATCATCCCAGTTAAAGAATCTCCCCCGCCAGAAGTTGTTACTTTCGATGTCGGTGGGATGAAATGTGCGGGTTGCGCTGCATCAGTTGAACGCCAACTCATGCAGCATTCAGGCGTAATTTCGGCTTGCGTTAACTTGGCCGTAGAAGTCGCAACGGTTGAGTGTCAACCAGGGACTGTCGATGCAGATGCTTTAGCGAAAAAGTTGACTGATAACGGATTTCCCTCTCAGTCTCGCTTAGGTGAAAATCAGCGGGAAGCAGAAGCGGCGGCAATTGAACGGCGGCGGCAAGAAATTCGACAGCAAATCAATCAATTGTCGATCGCCCTTATTCTAATTATTCTATCCGGTTTAGGACACATACTCGGCACCAAAGCCCCAATTCTCAGCAACATTTGGTTTCACTGGGGACTCGCCACCCTCGCATTGCTGCTACCTGGCCGCCCGATTATCGTTGACGGCTGTCGCAGTTTGTGGCGAAACGCACCAAACATGAACACTTTGGTAGCTTTAGGTGCAGTCACGGCTTACACGGCTAGCAATGCGGCGCTGCTGTTTCCACGCATGGGATGGGAGTGCTTTTTTGACGAACCGGTGATGCTTTTGGGCTTTATCTTGTTGGGCAAAACTCTCGAACAGCAAGCCAGACGGCGCGCTGCATCAGCTTTGCAAGCTTTAATCGCACTACAACCAGCGACAGCCCGCTTAGTTGATTTTAAACTGCCGATTTTAGATTTGGACTCTCAAGAATTGCCTGCAAACTCGACATCTGCGGTCTACAATCCACAATACATTGAAATTCCAGCCGATCGCGTCCGAGTCGGAGAATGGCTGCAAGTTTTACCCGGTGAAAAATTTCCGGTAGACGGCGAAGTCTGCGAAGGTAAAACAACCGTAGATGAATCGATGCTGACTGGCGAATCGATGCCAGTTTTGAAGCAACCAGGAGATACAGTCGCGGCGGGAACTATCAATAAATCCGGGGCAGTTGTGATGCGGGCAACTCGCACCGGTCAGGAAACAACTGTAGCTCAAATGGTGGCTTTGGTACAAGCCGCCCAAACTCGCAAAGCGCCGATTCAACACTTAGCTGATACTGTCGCCGGATATTTTGTCTATGGCGTAATGGCGATATCGGCTTTAACTTTCCTATTTTGGTATTTCGCCGGAACTCATATTTGGCCTTCTGTGCTTTTAGGACACAATATGGGGCATGGGGCATCGGGCATGGGGCATGGGGCATTGGGCATGGGAAATCAATTATCAATTACCGATTACCAATCGCCTTTGCTGTTAAGTTTGAAATTGGCGATCGCAGTTTTAGTCATTGCTTGTCCTTGTGCTTTGGGACTGGCTACCCCAACTGCAATTTTAGTCGGTTCTGGCATCGGGGCGGAGCGCGGACTTTTAATTCGCGGTGGCGATGTTTTAGAACGAGTGCATCAATTAGATACTGTGGTTTTTGACAAAACTGGGACTCTGACAACTGGAAATCTCACACTCACTGATTATTTGCCGATTTTCCAGAATTCAGAGTTGGATTTGAACTCGGATATTAATGTGGGAAACAAACAAGATATCTGTTCCACAATTTCCACAATTTCCACAATTGACTCAAAACTGCTGCAAATTGCCGCAGCAGTCGAAAGAGGCGCTTGTCATCCCATCGCCGCGGCGATTTTGCGGGAATCTCAACAGCAAGGTTTGCCGCTGCTACCTGCTGATGATTTCTACACGGAACCGGGCTTCGGGGTTTCTGCTTTAGTGGAGGGCCAGCGGGTGTTCGCGGGGAATGCTGAGTGGATGAACCAGCAGGGCGTCGCTGTGGCTGCGGAACTTTTGGAGTCTTGCCAAGGCAAAACGGCGGTTTACGTGGCTTCTGGGGGTGTTTTGCTGGGGGTAATCGGGCTAAAAGATACTCTGAGGCCAGATGCTAAGGCGGCAGTCGATCGCCTGCGGGGCATGGGATTGCGGGTAATCATGCTGACGGGCGATACGGCGTCGGCGGCGTTGGTGGTGGCGCAGCAGCTAGGTTTGGCGGCTGCTGATGTTTTGGCCGAAGTGCGACCGGAGGGGAAGGCTCGGGCGATCGCCAGTTTGCAAGCCCAAGGCTGTAAAGTGGCTGTAGTGGGAGATGGAATCAATGATGCCCCGGCTTTGGCTCAAGCTGATGTCGGTATCGGTTTGCACTGCGGGACTGATGTCGCGGTTGAGACTGCTCAAATTGTGCTAATGCGAAATGCTTTGATTGATGTTGTTGAGTCGATCGACCTTGGTCGCGCTACTTTTAATAAGATTCGCCAAAATTTATTCTGGGCTTTTGCTTATAATACTCTGGGAATTCCAATTGCGGCCGGTCTCTTGCTGCCTGCAACTGGAATTTTACTCAGTCCTGCGGCAGCAGGCGCATTTATGGCGTTTAGTTCTGTTAGCGTTGTTACCAATTCTTTGCTGCTGCGCCGGAAGTTTCGAGGTTAAATTTAGACCTTCCAAATAAAAGTCATCAGTAATTAGTCATTAGCCAGGAACTAATGACTGATGACTGATGACTGATGACTAATGATTTATGGCTACAGTGCCATACTCTCCAAAAGCCGCCAGTTATTGTTTTTCATAACTGAACGACTGACTAGCTCGAACATTTGACGGCAGTGGTTATTGGTTTGCAGGGGCAATTCCTCGTTTTTGATTACGAAGTTCATGCGAACTTCTGAGTCACTAGCCGTGTTTTTCTCAATTAGGACTTCGGCGGTGACCAGTTTCGGAATCGAAACTTGACCCGGAAGTTCGCGAGCCATCAGGGAATCTCCTGTATTGTAGATAATATCAAGATTGCATGACTCTAAAATTTCAATCAGGGATTGACGGAGACGGTCGATCGGAACTGCAACGATAAAAAAACCAGTATAGCGAGCCATAGAAAACTCCAACCATGAGGCACTGAGACTTTATTATCATACCGAACCTAGAACAGATATACGGGAGGATTCATATTTATTTTATTGAGGTGCAAAGTTAGGCAATGAAGGGCAAACTTATCGTATTTGAGGGGGTAGAAGGTGCTGGAAAAACTACACAAATGCAGCGATTGATACATTGGCTGCAAGTAAGTTATTTTCAGAAAGTCCGGTTGGTGGCTACTCGCGAACCGGGGGGTACGGAGTTGGGAAAAGGACTGCGGCATTTGTTACTCAAACAAGATCCGGGTGAATCTGTATCTGATGTAGCAGAATTACTCATGTACGCTGCCGATCGCGCTCAGCACGTCGAAACTTTTCTTAAACCCGAGTTATCGAAAGGAACGATTGTTTTATGCGATCGCTTTACAGACTCCACGATTGCTTATCAGGGCTACGGCCGCAATCTTAATTTAAATTTAATTAAGCAGTTGAATGCAATTGCCACCGGCGGCTTGGAAAGCGATCTGACTTTGTGGCTGGATATTAATGTGGAGGCGGGTTTGACAAGGGTAAGGGCCAGAGGAGAGCGCGATCGGATCGAGCAAGCTGATTTGCAGTTTCACAAGCGCGTACAGCAAGGTTTTACGGAGTTGGCACAGGAACATAAATCTCGAATTTTCCGGATCGATGCCGATCGCCCTGAAGATGCGATCGCCCAGCAAATTCAAGGTATCGTAAGTCACAAGTTAGAAGTTTGGGGATACTAAATAATCCCAATTCGGAAAATTAGAATGACATAGGCGGCCAGAAACCGGGTTTTTTAGGAAATATTTCCTAAAAATTCTCAATATCGATGAAAAACCCGGTTTCTTCCTTTTGTCCCAGCGCCGTTAACTGTAATTAACCGGGCGTTGCTGAATCAGGGTATGAGACGAGAAAAAATGCGAGATTGGAGCCGAAAATGATTTCTGGGATTTTGATTGGGAATTGGAACATCTCCAAA
>NZ_JAEQCX010000225.1:0-2445 GCF_020738035.1 Microcoleus sp. PH2017_28_MFU_U_A | reverse complement strand
TGATTTTCTAAGTCGGATATTTGAGATTGCAGTTGAGCTTGATTGTGGTTGGCTGTCTCGATTTGAGTTTGCAATTCTAAGACTTGAGAATAGAGGTGCGAGCGTTCTGTGTTTGCAGTTTCTAAATCTGATTGCAGTTGCGATCGCTCTTGGTATAGACTTTCTAACTGCTGTTCTAATTCGGATACTGAAGATTGCAGTTGAGCTTGGCTCTGATTTGCTGTATCGAAGAGATTTTGCAATTCCGAGAGTTGAGAGTAAATGTGCGATCGCTCTTTGTTAGCCGTTTCTAATTGAACCTGCAATTCTGACAACTGAGACAGCAACTGTTCCCGCTCTCGAACAACCGTTTCTGATTGACTTTGCAGCTCAGATAATTGAGAGTTTAACTGCATTTTATCCTGATTCGCTGCTTCTAACTGCGTTTCCAGCTCTAATGCTTCAGGTTGCGGTTGATTTGGTTGTTGGCGGGCGGTTTCCAATTGAGAGTTGAGGATTTCTCGTTCTTGCTCTGAACTCTCTAGTTGAGCTTGCAATCCCGAAAGTTGAGACTGAAGTTGCTCCCGCTCTTGAATTGAGCGATCGAACTTAATTTGAATTTCTGACAACTGGTATTGTACCTGCAATCTGCCTTGGCTAGCAGTTTCCAACTGACTTTCAACTTCCGAAAGCAGAGCGTTAAATTGAGAACGTTCTGCATTAACCGCCTCTAACTCTGCTTGCATTTCCCGGATTTGGGCGTTAAGTTGCGATCGCTCGTGCTGAGCCAATTCTAACTGATATTGAAGTTCTGCCACTTCTGCTAACTGAGACTCAGCTTGTTGAGTATTTTCTAGCTGAAACTGCAAATCAGCAATCAGAGCATTAACTTGCGATCGCTCCTCAGCAATTCCTGCCAAAAATTCTTCCAATTCCGACACTTGATTGTTTAAAACATCTTGCTCGCGAGTCACAATTTCCAAGCGACTTTGCAGCTCAAACATTTCAGAATTTAGCTGAGTTTCATTCTGCATTTTCTGCCGCAATTCCGAAGTTCTAGCATCCAACTGCGACGCCAACTTCGATATGGCCTCCTGCGAACCCTGCATCCGCACCAAATTGCGTGAATTTCGCTTATTCAAAATAAGCCAGCAGACTAATGCCCCGCCTGCAAACCCTATCAATAAAAGTAATGCTTCCATTTGTTTATTTAATTGATATAAATTGAGTTATTTTGCTGTTTTTCCCAAAATGGGTATTCAAAAAACACTATCTTGTTCAAGGATATCACAATTTTAGCGCCTGTGTTTACCTGGCAAAACACTTTATATTTGTTTACATTGTTTGACATAGTTAAATGTTAACATTAATGTACAATGTTGTTGTGTAGAGCGCATTAATTGGGATATTTGGGCAGCGAATTAATACAATTTTGGAAAATTAATGCAACAATATTGGTAGGGTGTCTCGCCATGTATGGTTCCCAACAACAACAGAACATCAAACTATAGCAGTCTTTGCAGGAGTCGTAAAGTTTTTTACCCCACCCCAACCCTACCCTTATTAAGGGGAGGGAGTAAGAAATTCACAAATGATTTAGGATTTCTATAGCGACGCAAAGCGCGGCAATAGTTGAGTAAACAAACTCAACTAATAGTGTTGTAACAAGGATTGTTTCAATTGGTACAAGTAGAAGTTTGGCATAAATATTTGATTGACAGGTCAATGGTAGATTAAAAGTTTATCTAACAAAAATAAAATAGAGATAATTTTAAGTAGAGCGAGCGAATCAGTGCAATCTTGTTTAATGACTGAAATTCAACCACTCTACTTATGATGTCTGGGCAAACTATTTTGGATAATGAACCAAAGTTAGGGTACAGGTTTCACAGAAAGCCTTGTCAAAGCTTCCTTTAGCGCCGGCGGCAATTGACGGATAATCTTGCCCTTGTCCCGATCGACACCAACCAAAGTTACCTGTGCTGTCACGTATAATTCTTGAGCGTCGGGCGATCGAATTTCGTAATCCCAAAGCAGCCGCACGCCCTCGGTAGCAGCCATCCGGGTTCTGACTGCCACAGATTGACCCATTTGTACAGAGCGGTGGTAGCGCAGTGAAAGCTCAACCACCGGCAATTCCACACCCTGCGCCACCCACTCTGCATACTCGATGCCGAGAGAGCGCAAACTTTCCACCCTAGCTTCCTCCATCCAAGTCAGATAAGTCCCGTGCCAAACCGCGCCACTGTAGTCAGTATGGTGGGGGTTTGAAACTGTAACTTAATTTATTGACAAAGCTACCCATCCTTGACTATTTGGGTAGCTTTGTCCGCAACTCGGGCGATCGCACGAGACTATTTGCCCCTGGTTCAATTTGTTTTTGCCTCCGTGCCATTGGATGACAGATGTGGGCGTCTTGCGTCAGAGAAATCTGCATTTGGACTGATTATAATTTTTTACCTGCCA
>NZ_JAEQCX010000109.1:0-24231 GCF_020738035.1 Microcoleus sp. PH2017_28_MFU_U_A | reverse complement strand
ATCTGGTTTTTGAAGAGGGCGAAGCATGACCGCATATAAGTTATTAGTTATAATCTCCTATTTTCTGCGGTCATGCTTCGCCCCTACGGATATATTCGCTGGCATTGAGATGACCCCAAATTAAATGCTGTAAAGCTTATCTATCTTCGACTACTCCGACTAATGACTGCAAGTCAAAATCCTTGTCCAAGCCACTGAGACAAATACCAGAACTCATAACTGTTAAGTCATTTTTGGCGATCGCCGAACTATGATGTTCTCCACTAGCGCTAGTCCATTCAACCAACCAATAATCAGCGCGATCGCTAAAATCCCGCAACTCACCGCCGCCCATCTTCAACGCCCGCTGCAAGCGCTGTTCGTCGCGTACTTTCGGAGCGAAATCTTTAATATTTCTAGTCGCCAATTCATAAACAATTCGCATTTCCGGCGTCATTCCTTTAAAGCGAACATCTTGAGGCAAAATCAACTTTTTCAAAGCATCTTTCAACTCCTCACATAGCAGCGGATCGGCGCGCCGATCAATCTCTTCAAACCACAAACAATTACCGTCCCACCGCGCCACAATCTGCTCGAACTGGGAGCTTTCACTCACTAAATGTACTGCTACAGGTTTAGCAAAACCCACGCGCTGTTTAGCATCAGACTCGTTAACAGGATAGGTCAGCCAACTTTGCCCTTGTAGCACGCGAGCTAATTGCAAGCGAATCGGTACAAGCAGTTGCAAATACTCGGCGACTTGTGGCAAACTAGGTTCCTCAACTACAGCAGCAATTTTATTATTAATTGCCTCCAAAATAGCCCATCCTTCAAAGTTGCGCTGCTGCAATTGAAAAGTATAAATCATGCCACATATCTTTGTCCGCACCCTTCCCCCTCGAACGCAAGGAGCCAGGAATTGAGTATCGAGCAGTTCCCCTTCTTGGGCCGCGAGTTGGCTGATAATCTTGCGGATATCTGCCATTGAAGTGACCTCCTTCAACAGTTGACAGTTGACAGTTGACAGTTGACAGTTGACAGTTTAAGAGCGACCTTTACCTAGAAGGAAGAGGATTGGAGTAATGAATAGTCTGATTTTAATTTCTCCCTATCGGGGAGAGGCTTTCAACCAATTCTTTCTGGTAATTTTACTTGTTTTTACACGATCTGCATATAAACTAAGAGAATATAAACATTTACTAACAATCTTGACATCAAGGGAATTCCGAATATAATATTGAGCAAGTATTCAAAGTTAACGTTGTAAAAATATCAAGTAAATATGCTGCAAAAACTCTGTTTTAAGTTAGTAGTAGTGACAAGTCTGACACTTCCTATTGTTGGCTCTGCCCAAGTAGCTAAAGCTGAGAACACTCATGGAGCTACTGCTTATTCTCCGACTTCTGACGCCACCGGTATTAGTTGGGATCATGGTACAGAGAAAGAAGCACTAGATGCAGCAGTAGCCGCCTGCAATCAACAAAGTGGTGGGGCTAACGATTGCCAAGCGCTAACCTCTAATACAAATAATTGTGGAGCGATCTCAGTAGGCAAAGGAGGAGCAGGTGCGGGCTGGGGCGATGATAAAGCAGCAGCAGAAGCTCAAGCTCTCGCTGCTTGCAGCGAACTGGAAGGAGGCAACTGTAAAATTCAGCTTTCAGCTTGCAACAAGTAATTGAATGATGAATTTTTGTCGGAGTGGTGTATATTTTCTCTTGTAAAATAGCTGAGAAAATAGCCATATTATGTCCGTTTATTTACGCGAGAAAAATGGTTTCTAGTGAGGACTTTAGTCCGCAGAAAGAAGGACTAAAGTCCTCACTACAAACCAGTAGGGTGCGCCGCAGCGCACCTTACCCAATTAATCTCCTACTTCAGAGGTAACTGCATCCGGCGGCAGCAAACTTTCTAATCTATCTTTAGACCAGTATTCAGTAGGATAGGCGAGTGCAATAATATCAGAAAGTCGAATCAACCACGTAACTTGTCCGTAAGCATCGGTATTTTCCCCGTGTTCGTTAGGGGGAACTATCACCAAAAGTTCTGCAAACTCCCCGAACAAATTAATCGGGATGCCGCCGAAACTACTATTATTTGTTTTAATCCAAACTTTACAGCCTCGATCGAGGGCTTCTTGGAGTCGCTGGGACAGTAAAGTGGATTTTTTGACCTGGGATTTTTTGGCTTTCGACTTTTTTCCCATAGTTTTAAGAAGTTAAAGTAGTTGTACTGTGAGTTGCACGGTGGGTTACACAGTGGGTGGAGATTGGAGTGCGATCGTCTTCTAGGGCTTCGTTAACGCGATTTGCTATTGAAACTGACAAAACGAAAAAGGACGATCGCCCGATCGACACCCTACCAGTCTAGTCTATAAGAAAGTGCCACACTGCGATCGCCATAACAATTTAATTACAAAATCGGGAAATGAGCTGCGGTATCAAGTTACAGAGTGAGTTAACAGTCTCCGTATTTATACTGTGCCCAAATGCAGTATAATCGGCGAAGTCTTCCCAAATCGTTTAACTAAAACAATGGACTGGCGAAAGCTCATTCATCCCAACCCGAAAACTTCAACAATTCAACCACCAGCGCCAGAAACTCGATTGTCTGTAGAATTCCTGTTGGGGCTGTTTGCGGCGGGATGGACAGAAGAGCAAGTTTTAGAGAAATATCCTACACTCACTTCCCCCAAGCTGCGCGCTGCTTTGGCTGCTGCGGATTCGCAGTTAGTTTCATCCATCGCCAATCCTGAGTTACTGGAAATTATCGAACAAACTAGGGAAGAGTTGAGAATCGAGAAAAAGTTGCCGCTTGAGGAGATTGATTGAGGGAGATATTTGGGAGTAAAGTGCGATCGATTTTCGATGCTACTCAAAAATATCGATAATGCCCGATAATCTTCCAATTGAAGAGGACATCTTCCAATTTAGTCCCTGCACCGATATTGTGAACGATCGCAAATCTTCCCGAGGGCGATCGCACATTGCTAACTATCCCGATATGAGACTCACCTCCACCTAGATTCCATGTTACTACATCCCCCGGTTGATAATTATCTGCATTGCGAGTAACAGGTAACGATTTACCTTTTCGTTCAAAAAATACCATCAAATTAGGAACTCGGCGATGGTCGATATTCGGATCTGTGTTGGTCAAATTCCAATCTTTTGGATAGGCTGCAAAGTTCTGCCGCATATCTTCATGTACCTCTTGTTGCAGATCCACTTTTACCTGCCGAAATGCGCGAATTATGACATCGGTGCAAACACCTGTAGTCATCGGTACATCGCCACCAGGGTAGGGAATCGCTACATAAGCAGGATCGTAAGAATTGGTAATTTTAGTTTGGGCGATCGCATTATCGAGCACTTCACGAACTATCGGCGAAGTTACCGGCACTGTTTCGGGATTTAACTGGACAGTTGGAACAGAAATTGGCTTGATACTTTTTTGCGATTGACAAGCAACACAGAGATAACTAATAATTAGAATAAACAAAAGAGTTTGCAGGCGATCGTACATTATTCAATCTCAATTTCTCCCTAAATTTTCTCTAACTATTTCCCTAAACTCCAACACCGCCTCAAGAGGATCGGGGCGTTGTACATACTCAGCCAGCAATGATAAATCTAAATTGGGCAATAACTCGCTTTGGTGGATTTTTTCATATTCGTCTCCCCGCAGATGATAAACTTCAAAGTGACGATTTTTCCAGAACCAAACTTCTTTGACGAGCCATGCCCGATTATATCATTTATCAGAATTCATGGGTTTAAAACCCCCGCAGGTTGGTGTCATGGGGAGCATCTCAGTTTTGTATTTATAGTGCGAGCGTCCCCGCTCGCGTATTGTACAATACGCGAGCGGGGACGCTCGCACTCAAAGAAAAAATATTTTTTACAAAACTGAGATGCTCCCGGTGTAATGTTTTTAGGGTGGGGTGTAAATCCCCATAGAAAAAACCTCCTACGACCTTTGTCAACTGTCAACTGTCAACTGTCAACTGTCAACTGTTTATCATCCCTGACAGGCAAAGCCACATCCAGAATTTCCATCAACAACTCCAGCCGCGAAGGACGAGACAACATCGGCACCAAGTTCGGCAGCGAGTAATAATCACCCGCAAATGTAAACGTTTCCACCGACACTTGCTTATCCTTCAATTGTTTTTCAACATAATCGCAGTAAGCGCCAACTCGCACAATCACCACATCAGGAATTACGCTCAAAGTGTGGCAGTATTTCTGATAAGCATCTGCAAAATAAGGTGCAGAGTTTTCGCCTTCATCTGTTACCATAATGAATTGCTCAACTACCTGCTTCTTCATCCGCATTGCTTCGATCGCACAACCGCAACTTGTGCCGCCGCCTGCGCGAATGTGCTTGAATGCGCGCTCCCAATCGCTCAATTCGCTGCCGTTTGCTTGCACTGGATAGGGCATCGTGTCAAAGGCGTAGACGAACAGCGCAGCCTCGGAAATGCCCGAAATCATGGCAGCGAGACGCTTGCCAACTTCGATCGCACTTTCCATACTTCCCGACTTGTCAACCAACAAACCCGTGGCTTTAACAATCTTGCCGCGCTTCTTCACCTGTTCGTTAGTTACCGCTTCCAGCTTCGCCGTTGTGGCTGCGTCGAACTTGGCGCCCGCACCCGCAACACTGGCTTTGTATGCAGAAACCCGATCGCACTTGGCGGCTTCATCCAACTTCGAGTCAATCAACAGCTTGACTTCCGGGTGATCCATCGCGCCGCGAGACTGAATTGATTTCAGGTTGTTGATGACTTCCTGCGGCGACATCGAATTAATCAGCGCTGCTAACACCGTTGGCGTGAGCATTTTGATCGCACCAACTGCGATCGTATAGGGAATCTTGTATTCAACAATCAAATTCGCCTGTTCCGCAGGAGTCGCAGCCTTCGCTAACTGCTTCAAAACAAATGCCAGCGAGTCTTCCGGCGGATTGTCCTTAAACAGAATAGCATTAGCTCGATCGCTCGGCTTGACGTGCAGAGTCGCGTATAAGTGCTTCATCGCCTTGCGGTTGCGGATGGCGGCGCGATCGAAAAACTGGGCATTCTTTTCGCGCGATCGCAGATAGCGAGTGACAGCAGTGCGCGCGCTGCGAGGCAGCTTATTCTGGTGCTGCTTCATAAAGTCCACAATCCGCGAAACCTCGTAGGGCGGGAACTCTTGCAACATCATAAACCCGGCGTCTCGGTGCTCTGTCAGCGCCGAAGTCAGCAAGTTTCCGGCAAAAACTTCCTTGTGGTCGCGCACGTCGCCGTGACGTTGATACCACACTGCTAAATGACCGTAAAAAATCGGATCTAATTCGATAATTAACTTGTGAATTTCTGTCACCTTTTCGAGTTGGCGGTGAGGTGTGGTGAGCAGACTGTTAAGCATTTCTAAACGTAAATCGCGCTCTGCTGTATTCATTGGTGCTGCCTCCAGTTGTGGTTTTGGATTGGCGATTTTGGATTTTCAATTATTAGGAATATCCAAAAATCTGCGGGTGGCAGTTGTTGCACGCTTGGCAATGAATATCGTAGTCACCGCGCAAGTTTGAGGAGCTTTGTTTTTTTAACCTTAGAAGGGTTGGTATGTAAGCTCTTCGGATTGGGGCGCGGCAACAACTGCTATTTTAAAACTATTTCAGGGAAAATTCTGGGATTTCGATCGCCCTTAAATCCGGTTCAACCCAAGTATTCCGGGCTTCCCAAGACATCAGGTGCTCGCGGGTGTAGTGGTTCCAGGGTAAAGTGCGATCGGCATATTCTGCAATCAAACCGTTAGCTAAATGTACGATCGAGCGATTCCGGCCTTCATCTGCCAGATACTCGCGCACAGTTTGCGCCCAAAATAGCGTTAGCGTTTCGTGATACCCGCTGTTTGGCGTGCTTTCAATGCCATTGGCAGAGTTGTAACGTTTGATGCCATTGCGAATTGCATCGATCGCCTCTGAGTCCGATTCGCCAAACAGAAAATACCATAAAGCAACGGTTAAATGGGCTTCGTGCGTCCATTGGCTGCGCGGGAGGCTGCATTCTTGGAAGGCGTGGAGGAGGGTATCTATCTCGTAGGGCGATCGGTAAATTGCAAGTTTATTGCTCATAGCTAATACCCAATCAATTTCTTAGTCCGCGGAGGCGGACATCGTTTGTGTAGTAGCGGTTTCAACCGCCGACTCATGTCTTTTAACTTTTACTGAGTTGTTCCATGATGAACTTAATTTGCTTCTTGTTGCACTGACGTTTGCTCGCAGTATACTTCCATGTTTTGACACGGGAGTAATATTGATGAATTACCTCCAATTCTTCCCGATCGGCCAGCTCGAAAAGATACCAAATGCCATCTAGCTTTTGATAATGATGGTAATCATCGATCTTGAGAAAATCATCAGGCTTTTTCGGAGGTAATTTTCGTACCTTGTTTGCCAAGCAGAGTATCCGCGTCTCAGGATGAACGTAAAGTTCCTCTCTCCTAGAACCAAGTTGACGCCCATATCGGCGATCGCAAACAATTCCATCAACCAACACAACATCTCTTTCCACATAACCCCAAACATGGGAGAGAATATGTTTTCCAGACAGCGTAGTTATATCAAGAATTTGACACAATTCGTGGTAGATATCATCCCAATCTTGTCCTATTTTGCTCCGCAGCCAGCGAGATAAAGGCCCCAGACAATCTGAAAAATATTTGCTTTTTCTTTTCAGCTTGAGTAGATAAGGGTTAAAGATTCCATCAGTGCAAGCTGCCTCAGTAATTTCTTTCAGATGTCTCCGGTTTCCTGGTACTTTTTTTAAGCTAGCTCTCCAGCCACCGCGAGGCCGTTCGATGACGATTCTATCTAATCGGTGTTCGCTCATAGCAATTAACAATTGTAAATTAAATTATCCTAGTCATGGATGAACTTTTGACAAAGAAACAGATTTGTTTGCCTAATCTACGGACTACACCGAAAAAAATGCTTCATTCAGTTGACAGTTGACAGTTGACAGTTGACAGTTGACAGTTGACAAAAGAAAGAAGAGGATTAGAGTTAATGAATAGTCTGATTTTAATTTCTCCCTACAAGTGTTCCGGGTGTAAACCAATTCTTTCTGGCAATAAACCCGGTTTCTAGCCATCCGCGAGCAATTTATGTAAAATTTGACAAAGTTTAAAACACTTCGCGCAAGTCAAAAAAGCTTTAAGCACAGCCGTTCTTACCAGTTTTACCTAGCAGTGGACGCGCAAACCTCATCTAGAACTAGAGACTCGGAATGCTTCCCTAATTCGATCGCTCGAATATCAGTACCTTAGGGCAGTTATATTTACTAAAGTGTGTAAGCTTCATCAGTTAGGGCGCGAAGTGTTTCGTTTGTAACAAGGAATTCAGTTGTTCAAAAATTGGAAGTTCCGCGCAAGTTTAAAAAGCGGTTTAACAGACCGATTGCTCTACCCCTGAGCTACAGCCTCTTAAACGAGACTGACAGGATTTGAACCTGTGACTAATCGGTGGTATCGTGTGTATGCGCTTCCTATGTTAGGGCGCGGAACTGAAGATTCAAGAGCGGATAGTTTCCCTTGTTTTCCATAAGGTTTGTAGTGAGGACTTCAGTCCTTCTTTTCTGCGGACTAAAGTCATCACTACAAACCTTTTTCATGAAGAAAGTTGAATCAAAGTGTTGTGATAGTAAAAGTCACCTCGCGCAAGTCAAGAAAGCCGTTGTTCATACGCAGGAGTTGAACCTGCAACTTTTCTTTAAAGAGAAATGCTCTACCAAGAGCGAGTATGTAAGCTTCCTTTGTGAGGGCGCGAAGTGGAACTTTTAACCGCGTGACAGATATAAAAACTTCAGGTATGAGAGGCGGCGCACGAGTCAGAGAAGCTTTGTTTTTTAGGAATTGAACCTACTATTCGATTTTTAGTCGAACGTTCGCCAGTTTGTAAGCTTCTTTAGTTGGGGTGCGCCTCGACAATTGATGATTTTTTATACCGCGCAAGTTTGAAAAGCTTTTGACAACTTCTAGCGTGTTTACCATTTCACCATAAAAGCCGAAGCCTTCAGCGGGACTTGAACCCGCAATCTTTTCAGAACTAGAACCCTAATGTTTGTAGGCTTCTCGAATTAGGGCGCGGAATAAAAGTAAATTCCTATCCGTAAACCGCCTCTGGGCGGACAATTAAATCACCGCTGGGACGGCGATCTAGCACGTAAGACTCGAAGCGATCGCTCTTGACATCAAAATGATTGGCTAGACGTTCCTGAATTGTTTTGTCGCTCATTCCTACCGTGATACCCAGTTGGTTTTCTGCCACATCATAGGAACGTCCTTCAAAACGAATGTGAACCATAACTGTTACCTCCTTAAGCGATTTTAGATTTTAGATTTTAGATTTTGGATTAGTAGCTTTTCTGCTGTTTAGTTGTGGCGTTAGTCGGTAAAAATTGCCAGCATTCGCATCTGCGCCCACACGACAATTTTTACATAAACAAACGCCGCTCTAAATGGTAAGCTTGTTTGAGATGGCGGATTTCTTCAGTCTTTTGGGCCGATCGCAGTCGATCGCAACTGTGCTGTTCTGCATCCGCCCCAGATTCGTTGAAATTCGGCTGTTTTGGTACAATATCTGACTCAGGTTGAGTCAGTCTGTAACTGAACAGTCTCGTGAAAAGTAAGAACATGACAATTAAGTCTCTATTGCAAGACTTTCAAATTGAGGTTCCTTGAAATCTCGAACGCTATTTAGTTGTCAAGGTTCAGATTTGGTACGGAAAATGCAGGTTTTTGGCTCTCCTGCGCTTTCCATATGTTTATGCTACACACATACTACAGAAGTGTCAAGGGGGTAGGAAAAGTTTTTTAGATACAGGTATGTAGTTGCGCTTCAGCGCTCTTTCATATATATATTAAGAGCGCTGAAGCGCAACTACGTACCTAGTGCGATCGCGAACTTTGCACCCGGGCCCAGAAACCCGGTTTCTACGAGAAATACTGTTTGGTGACAAGGCATACACAGAGAAACCGGGTTTCTTGAATCCTGCGCGTAAATCCCGATCGCCCAACTGCTCAAACATCTTTAATATAGGAAATGCTATCGCGAATATTGTGGAAGCCCGCAGACTCGTAAAGTCGCAATGCACCGGAAGGATTTGCAGTATCCACGCCGAGAATCGCAGTCTCGACACCGGCAGCTTTCAGTCGCTGCAAACCAGCCAGCAACATCGCTCGTCCCAATCCAAGTTTGCGGAAACCGCGCCGCGTACCAAGAACAGCAATCCAGCCTTCATTTCGTCCAGTACGATCGCACTCCTCGACATTAATTTCGCAATAACAGAAAGCTGCAAAAGTCCCGTCAGCAGCAACTGCAATCAAGTCTAAATCCTTTCTGTAACTGGGTTTTGCTAAATCGTATTTGAATTTCTCGACTGTTAAATCGTGGTGATTCCAGTGATCGATAAACGACTGGTTGAACATTTCTACCCAAGCTTCCGAATCCTGTTCGCCGGGGAATAGACGCAGCGCAAAACCTTCTGGGAATTGGGCTTGGGCGATCGGTTCCGTGAGCGATCGCGCCATGCGACAAAAATAGCGATCGACCCTAAAACCGCAATTTGTGAGCACAGAAATGCGATCGGCATCCTGTGTCCTAACCCCCGATCGCAGCTTCACCTGCGCGCCCCGCAATGATGCTACCTCGCGCATCCGCCTTTCGCCCCAAGCCACTGCCGCCGCTTCCACATCTCCGCAGCGCGCCTCGGGGCGGACTGAAAACGACAGCCAACCATCGATGACTGTCCCAGGTTCAGAAATCCACAACTCGGCAAAACCGATTAATTTGCCGCCTGCATCTTCCCAAAGACAGATATCGCGCGCTAAATCTCGGGACGGTTGGTTAAATTCTTGTTGTAATTCCGAGATGGAAGTGCCTTGATCGAGCCGATCGACTTCTTCGCAAGTATTGATTAAATCGGCGATCGCAGTTAAATCGCTTTCGCCCGCATAGCAGCGCGCCGAGAGATTTGCCATCATAGCTAATCACCATTTTCGGTTATCGATCAATTTTAAAATAGCTTGGGCGATCGATCGAAGTGCGATCGTCTTCCAGGGCTTCCCTAACTGGTGAGTCGATCGGGCGATCGGGCGATCGACATTTCTGTTCAGAATCCGCCGATCGTGGTACTAAGATGTTTGTTAAACGAAAAAATGTGCTTTTCGCGACCAAAGTAACAAATTGTTACTTTGTTTCTCAGGAATGAGACCTCTGTCTCATTCCTTAGATATATTCAAGACCATCAAGTTCGTCACCAAGTTGACCAACTGAGATAAGAAATAATTTTTCGTCTAAGTTAAGGAGAACTCAATGCTTGACGCTTTTTCAAGAGCTGTAGTTTCAGCCGATGCCAGCACCTCCACCGTTGGTGATATTGCTGCCCTGAGAGCTTTCGTTGCCAGCGGCAACCGACGCTTGGATGCTGTAAACGCGATCGCCAGCAACGCTAGCTGCATGGTTTCCGACGCTGTTGCCGGTATGATCTGCGAAAACCAAGGCTTGATCCAAGCCGGTGGTAACTGCTACCCTAACCGTCGCATGGCTGCTTGCTTGCGCGATGCAGAAATCATCTTGCGCTATGTCACCTACGCCTTGTTGGCTGGTGATGCTTCCGTTCTTGACGACCGTTGCTTGAATGGTTTGAAAGAAACCTACGCAGCTTTGGGCGTACCCACCACCTCCACCGTGCGTGCAGTTCAAATCATGAAGGCTCAAGCCGCTGCTCACATCCAAGACAACCCCAGCGAAAAATTTGCTGGTGCTAAGTTGCGGAAAATGGGATCTATCGTAGTTGAAGATCGTTGCGCCAGCCTCGTTGCCGAATCTTCCAGCTACTTCGACCGTATCATTTCTGCACTGAGCTAGTCAATTGCTAATCGCAATCCGCTCAGCAAAATTGAAACTACGCTCACTGTCAAAATCACTTTAGGAGATTTAAGGAAATGAAATCAGTTCTCACCACCGCTATCGCCTCTGCTGATGCAGCAGGTCGCTTTCCTAGCACCTCTGATCTAGAATCAGTTCAAGGTTCTATCCAACGCTCTGCTGCTCGTTTAGAAGCTGCTGAAAAATTGGGCGCCAACCTGGATGCAGTTGCTAAAGAAGCTTATGATGCTTGCATCAAAAAGTATCCTTACTTGAACGAATCCGGTCAAGCTAACTCCACCGATACTTTCAAAGCAAAATGCCACCGCGACATCAAGCACTACCTGCGCTTGGTTCAATACTGCTTGGTAGTTGGCGGCACAGGCCCTCTTGATGAATGGGGTATTGCTGGTCAACGCGAAGTCTATCGCGCTTTGAGCTTGCCTACTGCTCCTTACGTTGAAGCATTAAGCTTTGCTCGTAACCGTGGTTGCACTCCTCGCGATATGTCTGCTCAAGCTTTGACTGAGTACAACGCTCTTCTTGACTACGCCATCAACTCCCTGTCCTAATTAATTAGACAGGTTTGTAATGTCGTGACTGGGTAATTTTTACCCCGACAAGTCTAGGAAATCTTGGCTCGTTGCTCTACCGATTTGGGTAAAGTAAGGGTAAAGAATTCCTGGGCTTGTTATTGTGTTTTAATAGGCATATGCTAATTTCTATCGGGCATCGGGCATCGGGCATCGGGCATCGGGCATCGGTAGCCCACTCTCCTCTTCTCCCATTCTCCCCCTCCCCACTCTATGGATAAACGCTTTTTTAGTTTTTTTAATTTAACAGAAGACCAGGCGATCGCCCTTTTAGATACGCCACAAGACCAAATCGGCGAAGAAGATTCTCGCTACATAGCCGCTTCCCATCTGATAAACTTTCCCACAGATCGATCGATCGCAGCACTGATCCGAGCAGTAGAGCAAACCGATCCGGTGCTAGAAAACCGGATTGTGCGCCGCAAGTCGGTGGAAACCTTGGGAAGACTGCAAGCTGTCCAAGCATTGCCGGTGATTCGCACCTGTCTGAGCGATGATGACTGCTACACCGTGGAAAATGCGGTTTGGGCGATCGGCGAAATTGGCACTCAAGACGCCGATATGTTAGAAGAAGTTGCTCAATTGCTCGATAAACCAGGACAAACCTACCGAGTAATCATCCACACCCTGACTAAATTAGATTATCAACCAGCCGAGACCAGAATTCGCAAATTTGTTGACGATCTCGATCCACCGACTGCTAGTGCTGCGATCGCCGCAATTTGCCGCCTAACCAGAGACTTTTCTAAAATGGGACAAGTTGTCGCCATGCTGCAACACAAAAATGTCCTAGGGCGCAGACTATCAATTCAGGATTTGATTGACGCCCACCACTACGAGGCCATTCCCAACATTGCCAAATGTCCCGTATCTTTAGTCTTTCGGCTGAGGGGAATTCGGATGCTAGCAGCAGCCGGAATCGCCGACAAATCCCTTACCTTTGACACCATTCAACCCTATTTAGAACAAACCTTACGGGATCAACCAGGGGATTTAGATTTAGTCCACAGCTATGAAGAATTACCAGAATTACCGTTTCTGATTAACCAATTATACGAAACGGATTTTGGGCGTTGCTATTTAGCAACTAAAACCATTTTAGAACATTATTCAGAGGAGGCACCCGCAGCCCTGTTTGCCACCTTTGCCGAAGAAGCAAACAATGATTATGGAGCGCATTTTCATGTAGTAAAATTGTTTGGTTGGCTCAAACACTCTCCCGCCTACGATTTGTTATTGGAAGCTTTGAATAACCCCCAACCCCAGTTTCAGAAATCCCGTGCGGCGGCTGCGATCGCCCTAGGGGAACTCGGAGAAAAGCGTGCCATTCCAGAATTGAAAACCTGTCTGGAAACTAAAATCTGGGATTTGAAGTATGCTGCATTAATGGCACTAGAAAAACTTGGTGATGTTAGTGGTTATGAAGTTGCTGCGGCTGACCAAGATTGGTTAGTTCAAGCTAAAATAGAAGCTCATAACTCAGTAAAATCCTAATTATCTTAATTTAGGAATTATAAGGTTTGTAGTGAGGACTTTAGTCCTCTGATGCTGCGGACTTAAGTCCGCACTACAAACAGTTTCAATCGCTAGTAATCGAATTGACACGATATTACTCAGAAACCAGAGTATTCTTCCTTCTTCCTTCTTCCTTCTTCCTTCTTCCTTCTTCCTTCTTCCTTCATAAATCATGACAACAGATGCTTTGTTTGAAAAACTAAAACACCCGAATCCTCATATGCGCGATCGGGCAATGTATGAAATAGCCGATTCCCGCGATGAAAATACAATTCCTCGACTGGTGGCCATTTTAGACGACGAAGATGTCACCTATCGTCGGGCGGCGGTGAAGGTGTTGGGCGCGATCGGTGAGGATGCCATATCACCGGTGGTTGACGCCATGTTAAACAGTGAGAATGTGACTGTGCGAGGGAGTGCGGCGAAGGTATTGGCGCAAGTTGCGATTAATTATCCAGAGTTGCCTTTCCCAGAAGTGGGCTTGCAGGGATTGAAAAAGGCGATCGATGACGCTAATCCTGTGGTGCATATTGCAGCCGTGATGGCCTTGGGGCAGATGGGCTCGTCTGCGTTTGAGATTTTGGTGGAATCGCTGAATACAACGGATAATGTAGCTGTACAGGTGGCGATTGTGAGTGCGCTGGCTTCTGTGGGCGATCGACGTTGTGTAGAAGTCCTCACCACATTTGCCAATGATGAAGCCGTAGATTCCTATGTACGGGAATCGGCGACAAGTTCTTTATCGCGGTTAGATTTGGTGATGAATTATAAGCGTGCAGAATAGTTAGGTTTATAGTAGCGTGTTGAACGATATGTAAGCAAAAATTGTAATGGTCAGAAAAACTCACCCAAAGCCAGAAGTTGAGGATGCGTTGAGATACGCTGAAAAAAATGGATGGCGCGTTGATGTTGGTGGTTCTCATGCTTGGGGGAAAATTTATTGTCCCTACAACGATAAAGAGTGTAGAAGCGGGATTTTTTGTATATCCAGTATTTGGAGTACCCCAAAAAACTCAGGGAATCATGGAAAACAAATTCGCCGAGTAGTGGATAACTGCACAAAGCATAACGATGTGAATGAGTCTTCCTCGGAGGAGGAATAAAAAATGAACGAGTATGATTTTACTTTGAAGTTTAATCTGAACAATTCCCCAGCCGATCCTGATGATTTTATTGAGAGACTGTATGCAAGTGGCTGTGACGATGCCTTAATTGGAGTTGGAAATAAAGAATATGTAGCACTAAATTTTATCCGCGAGGGATCGTCGGCTTATGAAGCTATTTCTAGTGCGATTAATGATATCAAAAAAGCTGTTCCAAGTGTTACTCTAATTGAAGCAGCACCAGATTTAGTTGGCTTGACGGATGCAGCTAAAATTCTGGGTTATACTCAACTGCAAATGAGAAATCTCTCGATCGAAAGCAAATCAAGATTTCCGATTCCTGTTTATGAAGGTACACATTCTATTTGGCATTTAGCGGAAATTTTAATTTGGTTGCGCGAAAATCGAATGCACTCAATTGATGATACGCTGTTAGATATCGCTCAAACCAATATGAATATTAACATTGCCACGAGTTGGCAAAAGATCCCTCTTGATACCCAAGAAAGTATCAAGGCGCTGGCTGTTTAGACTGGTTTGTGCGATATTACTGAGGCACATTGCAATCTAAGGAAAACACCAATGAAAATTAAAGTCAAAAATCTTGGTGCCCTAAAACAAGCCGAATTCACCCTTGGCGAGTTGACAATTATTTGTGGCGGCAACAATACCGGAAAGACCTACGCTACCTATGCACTGTTTGGCTTTTTGTTTACTTGGCGGCAGATTTTGGCGATCGAAATCAACGACGATAATATCCAACAACTCCTTGCTGACGGCGTAATTCATCTAGACATACAAGAATATGTCAAACAGGCAGAGCAAATTGTTTTTAAAGCTTGTCAAGTTTATACACAGCAATTGCCTCATATTTTTGCAGCGCCGGCTAAAAGATTTAAAAAAACAGAGTTTCAGGTAAACCTAGACATCAAAAATATTACCTTGGCAAGCCAATTTCAGTCAACACTAGGATCTGCAAATGTCGAATTATTCTCGATGACCAAAAGAGAAGATAGTAGAGAATTAGTTGTCACCTTGCTCGTTGAAAAAGAAAAGGCAAAAATTCCCAATGAAATACTTAAAAAAACCATTGCCGATGCACTGAAACATATTATTTTTGCCGAAATTATTCCTCGTCCTTTTATCGCTAGTGCAGAAAGAACTGGTGCAGCTATTTTTCGCAAAGAGTTGAATTTTGCCCGTAATAGATTGCTTGAACAAATGGGTAAAAGCAACAATAATATCAATCCAATGCAGCTTTTATTTAAAGCTTATCAGGACTACGCTTTGCCAATCAAGACAAACGTTGACTTTACGAGGGAACTGGAAACCATTGTCAAGAAAAGCAGTTTTATTGCGGAAAACCATCCTGATATACTGGCAGATTTTGCTGATATAATCGGTGGCCAATACACTGTTACTCGTAATGATGAACTTTATTATGAGCCGAATGGTAAAAGGCTCAAGCTTTCTATGGATGAAAGTTCTAGTGCTGTGCGTTCTCTATTAGACATCGGTTTTTACCTAAAACATGAGGCTCAAATTGGCGATTTACTGATGATAGATGAACCAGAATTGAATCTACATCCTGAAAACCAGCGCCGCGTCGCACGTCTATTTGCTCGCTTGGTAAATCTTGGTATTAAGGTTTTTATCACTACCCACAGCGATTACATTATTAAAGAACTGAATACGTTGATTATGCTTAACCATGACAAACCTCATCTGAAGCGAGTTGCTGAAGAAGAAGGTTATCGGGAAGTAGAACTAATTTCGTCTAACAAAATCAAAGTTTATATTGCGGAAGAGGCAGGGAGTACAAAAACAAATAAATGTCAAACGCTGACACCAGCCGATATTGACCCAGAAATGGGTATTGAAGCCCGCAGTTTTGATACAACTATTGAAACGATGAACAGGATTCAGGAATCGATTGTTTGGGGTCAGGATTAATGTCTGATATTGCTATCCTCAAAGAGATGATTAAGGAAAGTGCTACAGTACCATTGGAAGAACACAAAGGTAAAAAGCAAGTTATACTCAAAGAGCCTCCGCCTGCTGACTATTCTGTCACGATTGATGGAATGCCTGATGATGCTCAAGTTATTGTCATTAAAGCCGATGCTTTCCCAGCACCAAACAAGATTTTTACCAGCTCAAAAGGTCAGTGCAAACGCGCTGATTTTGTGATCATTGCTGATACTCCCACAGAAAAAATCATCTTTTGCATTGAGATGAAGAAAAATAAAGACCAGAATTCAAAAATTATCCAGCAACTAACGGGCGCAAAATGCTTTGTTGACTATTGTCAGGAAATCGGAAAAGCATTTTGGAATCAACAGAACTTTCTTGATGCTTATGAATATCGTTTTGTCAGTATCGGTCATATTAGCATTTCCAAAGGGAAAACACGCATTAACCGCTTAAATGAGACTCATGACCGTTTAAATGAGACTCATGACCGTCCTGATAGGATGCTGAAAATTAGTAGACCCAATAAACTTCAGTTCAATCATTTGATCTACGGGAGATAGATAGTTTTGTGAACGTCAAAATCAGCGCTTCAGGACTTATCTATTACCTTCCAAACAGCTTTTTACCTTTTACCCCTTCCTCCTTTCAACCTTAAAAACATCCTCAATACTTTTCCCAGATGTTTTATCCTCCCAGCCCATCGCCATCAAGAAACTCTCAGCAGACTGAGTTTCCACCACATCAACCCCCCATTCTCCGGTTTGTAGCGCCTCAACATCGCTACTCAATGGCGGAGTCTTCTTCAATCCCGCTAAAATCAAAACATCAGGAAAAGAATCATCAACTTTTCCTTGACTCATCCGCTTATTTACCAAAGCTTCAGCGCACAATTCCCCAACTTGAGGCGGCGCAAAATCATTAGTAGAAAATAAAACTTCTACCATCCAATGAGCATGATTTAATTGATGACACTTAATCTCAGGATATTGACTTAAACCTTCAACAAATACCAGAGTCAAATCTTCGCGACTCAAGGGCCCAAAAACACCTTCTGGCATATCAAAATTATGAGAAAGCAACATCCGCCCGGTTCCAGATTCAGTCATATTTTTAGTTACTTAATTTGAGAAATTGCTAACTTAATTACTCCTTGCACAGCCGCCTCTGATTCCTTGGCTAATGCAGCTTGTAGCGGTTCGATCGCACTTCGATCGCCCACTTTCATCAAAGACAAGGCCGCCGCCCTGCGACTTTCGCCATCGCCATGATGCAGCAACTCAATCAGGTTGGGGATTGCAGGCTTATAAGCCAGATTTCCCAAAGCAGCCGCCGCCTCGCAACGCACGTCAACATCAACATCCGTTAGAGACTTCACCAAAATCTCAAATAAGTCGGCTTTGGGCTCTTCCTGGGCGACTTTGGCGATCGCCCCAACCACCGCCCCGCGCACCACAGGCGAATCAGAGGCGATCGCCCGATACAAATACTCCTTCGCACCCGCCCCAATAAACGCCAACGCCCAAGCCGCATGACCGATCGTACTTTCCGGCACATCGGTAGATGCTAAAATATCCAACAAAGGCTGTACAGAAGGTTCACCAATCCTCGCCAGCGCCCCAATCGACGAACCCTTAACCACCGTATCCTCATCATTTAACAAAGCATGAATTAAATTAGGAACCGCCGTCGGATCGCCAATCAAAGTCAGAGTTTTACCCGCAGCACGCCGCACAACCGGATTAACATGATTTCCCAAAGCATCCAACAAAAAAGGAGTCGCCGCTTCACCAATTTCCGCCAGAGTTTCCGCACAACGCAGTCGAGTCATCCCCCGCGTATCACCCAAAGATTCAACCAGACTCCTCAAAAGCTCAGCATCATTAACATCAAAAGTATCTAAATCTATTTGTTCAGTAACTTGTTGAAGCAAAGCATCTGTTTCGGCATGAGCTAACACAATTGCAGCATCTTGGGATTGAGCATTAGAATTGACCATCATTGCCACCTAATTATTAGTAGTTATCGCCGCCAATTGAGTGCGGAGACTGTCTAGTCCAGCATCAATTTTAGCAAGTTCCGGCTCAATTTTAGCCATAGCTGCTTTCTGTGGTAGCTTAGCCTTTTGTGCCGCCGCCATCGTTTCATTCACCAAACGTTCCCGATACCGCTCAAATTCGGCAATGACTTCCACCAATTCTTCAGCCTCTATCTGTGTTGAATCTTCTGTTAAATCTGCGGCAGATTCATCACGAGCCGATGTTGTCAATTCTTCGTTTTCAGACATAGTTTTGAGAGTTTAATAACAGTTGAAAACAGTTAGGCGATCGAGTTCAGTTAAACTCACATCATACAGGATTCTTAGGAACTGGCAAGATGCCAGTTCCACAACCAATTAATTTTATTGTGGGGCGGGCATCTTGCCCGCCCAGTTAGTTGCTTGTGGGGTGGGCATCCTGCCCGCCCAGTGGCTTGTGGGGTGGGCATCGAACTGGCAAGATGCCAGTTCCACAACCAATTAATTTTATTGTGGGGTGGGCATCCTGCCCGCCCAGTTGCTTGTGGGGTGGGCATCCTGCCCGCCCTAAAAAAATATTGACAATAGTTGAATTTGACCAATCAAAAAGCATTTTTTCCAGAGACTTTAACGCGACACCGCAGCAGCCTCAGAAACTCTCAAGCGATTGTGTTCCAACAACTCTTCTAAAACAGACGGAGAAATACAACGACGCTCAGAACAGTATGCCATTTGTTTAACCCCATTGCTCATTTGAACCGTCATCACCCGCACTCGAAAATGATCGTTAATAAACCAACAGCGTTCCTGTCCTTGATTTGTCTCATATTCCGTCTCAATAGTCAATACCCCATCATCAGCAAAATGGTAAATACCAATTACCGGAATACCTTCAACGTAGCCTCTATTTCTGAGAAACTTACCCATTTTCGGGTTATTGGGATTGGGTACATCGATAAGTATTGCAGCATAATTTTGGTTCGGGATGGCATCATCCAAATTATCTTGCCACATAAAACTGCATCCCCCACTAACCAAAGCAGGATCTACATTTTGCTGTTGACAAACCTCTAAAACTCTGGGATCATCAATTGATAAGACATCAATCATGACATTGGATTCTCCCGACTCATCAGCAGCAGCAGTATCAAAATTGTGGACTGTTCGCTGAGTGAACCAAACGCCCTCACTCTTGCGAAAGAAATCCATCATAGTCATCGGTGGTGTTAGCAGCATTTCTATGTCAACTTAGCGAGAGGAATCAAGTAGCATCGGAATTATTGCCGAAATTAGGAGACGGCTTTTGGAGTGTCCCTACAATATTATTTTGGGTAGGGAGACGGCACTGCCGTGTCCTCTATATCATTCCTTCCCCTTGTGAAGGGGATGGGAGGAGAATCCGATCGAATTTTGGTTAAGAAAATTAACTTTCTGGCGATCGCACAACAATCAAATTCTAGGATAAATGACACCGGACAACTTTGAGCAATTCCATCAATAAATCTTCAAAAATATAATGGCACTTCGTCAACACTCATTTTTCCTCTCTGAACCCCTGACTCTCACAGAAGTCTTACAAGCTATCGAGGAAAGCAAAAGCCTAGCTCAAACCAACCTCCAGGGAATCAACCTCAGCCAAATGGATTTATCCGGGATTGATTTGAGCGGAGCAAACTTGATTGGCGCGGGCCTCAGCAAAACCAATTTCCAAGGTGCAAATCTCCAGGGAGTAGATTTGCGGCGCGCCAATCTCCGAGACGCCAATTTGAGTGGAGCAAATTTACAAGAAAGTTATTTTTTTCGAGCTGATTTACAAGGTTGCAATCTAGTTGATTCCAAGCTAGAATCAGCTAAATTTAAATTAGCTTTATATGATAGCAAGACTATGTGGCCAGAAGGATTTAATTACCAAAAATCCGAAGCTATTGGCCCGAAAGCTAGTCTGAGCGGAGCTTTTTTGAATGCAGCCAATCTCCGAGGAGCGGATTTAAGTTATTGCAATCTGCGAGGTGCTTATCTCAGTGGAGCGGATTTAACTGGAGCAAATTTAGAAGGAGCGGCATTAAGTGGCGCTAATCTTCAGAATGCTTTTTTGACTGGTGCTTATTTGCGAAATGCCATGTTAATTGGAGCTGAATTGCAAGGCGCAGATTTACGGGCTGCTGATTTGACTGGAGCAAATTTAGATCAATTGCAAAGTATTGCGGGTGCTGATTTCAGCTTGGTACAAGGATTGAGCGCCGAAACAAGAGCGATGCTTTGCAGTCGCAATTCCAAGGAGTTAGGTACTTGGAATCCTTATACTCGGAATAACACAGCTCAAAGTCTTGCAAATTAGATATCGTTTGTAGTGCGGACTTAAGTCCGCAAATTCAGAGGACTAAAGTCCTCACTACAAACCGTTTGTAGTGCGGACTTAAGTCCGCAAATTCAGAGGACTAAAGTCCTCACTACGAACAAATTTTAATTTTCCTATAAATTGCGTTCCAAATCGAACAGAAAACCGTGAATATACTCCTCAGTCCACTCCTCACCATAGAACCGCAGAAACATCCCCCTCGCAGGATCTTTCGCCGCACGATAGTTGATATAATTGCGTTGAGCCTGAAGAATCTCGACCAATCTCTGACTGTCGGTGACTGGTTGCGCGCGATCGACCAAATCGAGATAAGCTTGTAGATAATCCTTAAAAGCATCAAACACAAGAGTTTGCACAGCCTCAGTTTCCTTAGGACGAGTCCACAGAAAAGCCGGAGAAAAGAAAGGTTTTGCCTCTTCAGGAAAATCTCCCCCCCAGGGCAAATCTTTTTGATACTTGTTAAAAATTGGTAAAATCGGCTCTGAGTATTGCTTTTGATAGGCCGCATCATGAAAAAGCGGCTGCATATCCAAAGCAATCAAATGTCCCCCCGGTAAAGTCACCAAATCCGCCCCAAAAAAAGGCAAATCATAATTAATTTGCGGGAAAATCACAAAATTCAAAACCTGAAGAGCATCACCGCCCTCAACATGAGCCGCCCGAATTTGTCGCAGTTTGGGCGATTGAAAAGCATAGCTAGTAGTGACAACCAACTGCTCTTTTTTTCCTTTCCCAGTGATACATTCTTTTTTTTCAAAACCTGCTGGAATCGGATATGGAGCTAAGTCAAGTCGCTCCCTGAGCAGTGGGATGGCGTAATCTAAAAAAGGCTGATAGAGAGTCATTTTTAATTTATTTTGTCCCGGCGGGAACCGCTAAGGGAACAGCATCTTCAAACAAAAACTCGTACAAAAAGCGCTCTGACCATTCATGACCAAAATAGCTGCCGAACAGCCCGGATGCGGGGTCTCTTTCTGCACTATACTGATCGTATTCTTTCTGTGCTTTCACAATCCGCTGAATTTCTTCGGGAGTTGTCAGGGGAGTAGCTTGCTGTAGCATTTTCCAGTACAACTGGACGTATTCTTGATAGGCGGGAAACAATTGGTTCACTACTGTTTCGGCGTCGGTTTTGGCAAAGAGCAAATTCTTGGAAAAATACTGGTTGGCATCATAAAACTTCATTTCTAAGTCTTGTACCAACGAGCTGTATTTAGCTCGAATTTCGGTCAACGGTTCGATATACTTGTCTGTGTAAGCCCGATCGCGAAATAACGGCTGAAAATCTATCACCACCAAGATTTTCTTTTGTCCAAACGCTAAAAAATCAATCCCTAGCAACGGCACATCGTAATTGTGGCTTGGATAAATGACACTGTTAAAAATTTGTGCCGTTTCCCCAGCATCGATGTAGGTGTAGCGAATTTTTCGCAATTCAGGGCATTGATAACACCAGCTTTGAATTGTGGCGGGATTTTTACCTCTTTCACTCACCACAGATTCCAATCCAGAGGGAATGGGACGGCTCTCTAGTGCAAAGTTCTCAAACAGTTCTTTTTCTAGAAATTGCTGAAATGGCTTAAACATAGATTATAATTTAGCTCCTTCAATCTCTCCCTGAACACAGGATAATAGGCGATCGCCCTGGGCCTAGTCTCTTTTATGGATAACAAAGTAATATTTCGTTATGAAACCAAACGTGCGATCGCACTTAATCTAATGAAGACTTTTACCACACTCTCATCTTTGATTCTCTCAAATGTAACAAATCTTAATCAAATTTCTCATAATTCTAGTCTATAACTTGAATTGTACTCAATTCCCTCCGGACAATTTTAATAGCTATGCAATTAAGTGAAAGAGCAAAACAATTAATTCCCAAAGCGAGAATTGTCAGCTTTGCTACTTGGAAAAATATCTATCCAGATGAAGTAATTGCCATTTTTCAAAAGGCTGACGATGAAAGTCGATATCTCACAGATGAAGATTTAGAAATCATCAAAAATCTGGTTCCCGATACCTCTTCAATGTTAGAACAAGCAAGATTGCTGCGAGAGCAAGCTCCTAATCTTGTATCGAATGCCAGGGAAAAGGTGTTAGCCGACTTTCCAAATATCACCGAACCAGACAATGACCTCTATCCTGCTGAACGCGCCGAAGCTTGTTGGCGAGATTTTTGGCATTTCTTGCGCTCCGTCTCCTATAGCATAGCAGGGAAAAACCCGGAATTTACCAGTCAAGCAGGACTAGAAAACATGGAACTACTCTATCAAGAATTGCGAGTTCCCGTGGCGGCGATGCTCTGTGGATTAGAACAATTAAAAATAGTCAGTTTACAGCAATTTAGTTCTGAGGAACAGCATTTATCTGGTCTTGCTTTTGACAATTTAATCGCTGGCTTAAAACAGTTCAATCAAGCTTGAACCGTTAATAATCACAGGAATTAACCACAGGCATTCAAGAAACCGGGTTTTTAACTCACATTTCTCGCACTTCAGGCCATATTTCCCGAAAAAACCCGGTTTCTGCCTCTAGAACTCTATAAAATATTCTTAATTGCGATCGAGCAAATTTTCTAAAGCCGCACCAACCACTCGATGATGGGAGTCTTGCCGCAGTTGACTCAACACCTGCTTCGCTTCTGGAGCATCAAAATGCTTCAAAGCAGATGCAGTGTGCTGGCGAATCCCTTCATACTCAGAACTAGCCAGCGCCAACAACCGAGCCAATGCCGCTGCTTCCTGACTGCTTCCAGCTAAAGCACCGAGCGCGTCCACAGCCGCTTCCTGGGTGGTCATATCTTCCCCCGCCAAAGCTTCCACGCACACCTCAAACAGTTCGTTGTAGCACTCCATATCTACCAGCGCCCCCAAAATGCTGCGACGCACCAGCCAGTGGTCATCCTGAATAAAAGTCAGCACTAAATGAGACGCAGCGCACCTACCGAAGAGCGACAGGGAATTTGCCGCTTCGGCGCGCACATTGGGAGTGTTATCAAGTTTCATGATTTGCAGCAAGGCGGCGAAAGATTCGGCGCTTTGCTGTTGTCCAAATCCCCTGCTGACAAAGGTACGGACTAAAAATTCTGGGTCGTTGAGCCGAGCTTTTAGCAAAGGAACGGCAATCTCTGGTGTATAATCTTTCAGAGCTGCGATCGCCTTGAGTCGATATTGAAAATCAGAATTATCTAGAAACGCTTCAATTTCGTGAATATCCATAACCGCAACAGAGCAGGACTTTTCCTTACTTTAAACAACAGGGTTCACTTTGTGCAACTTACCAAAATTATCTTAACACCGAAATCTTTTTTTGACCGTGAACCTCGTTTCTTTAAACTCTCTCATCAAATCTCGTCTGAAAACTTCCGTATTTGAACCAATATTGTCGCAGTTCATGATGAGGTGTATGCAAACTCCCTTTCCCTTGATAGAGCATCACTTGTCGGTGATTTCCCATCCAAACTCGTTTGAGCGGTTCCACAGAAATTAAGCATCCTCCTAGACTGGTGATATATTGCTAAAATCTCTCAACGGCTGGGTAGTCTAAAGTTTCAAAAATCAAAAATTCACCTGAAAAAATTAGGTGACGGCTTCGTATCCAAGCCTGCATTTTTTTATCGGCTATTGGGGGTAATAGCTGGTAAAAGTATAGTCATCTATTACATGACACGGGAGGCACCCGGTCCCTCCCCTTTCGCTTTCACTTCGAGCGGATTAACCCGCCTCGGCTGAGCTACGCAGCTCTCTATCCCATTGCTGAAGGCATTTGGGATTGCTTTTC
>NZ_JAEQCX010000030.1:0-57526 GCF_020738035.1 Microcoleus sp. PH2017_28_MFU_U_A | reverse complement strand
ATTCTTTATTAAGCTTTGTTAAATACAGAAGGCGGTTGAAACCGCTACCGACTTATCCCCATGTCTAAAGCCAGGGGCTTGCGTCTCGCTCTTTGGTCAGTCAGCGTCCAGGTCAATACTGACGGTAAAAAAGTTTTAGGTATCGATCATGGTATCGATAATTGGTTAACCTGTGTCAGCAATGCGAACACAAGCTTTATTGTTGACGGAAAACATTTGAAGTCTCTAAATCAGTGGTATAACAAGCGAGTAGCTGCATTGATGGGTGGAAAGCCTAATGGCTTTTGGTCGCATCAATTAGCACGATTAACTGAAAAGCGCAATCGTCAAATGCGTGATGCGGTAAATAAAGCGGCCAAAACAGTTATCAATCACTGCCGAGAAAACCAAATTGGTACTGTTGTTTTTGGCTGGAATAAGGGTCAAAAAAATGGCGTAAATATGGGAGTAAAAATTAATCAGAAATTCGTACAAATTCCTACTGGTAGATTGAAAACTAGAATCTCTCAGCTCTGCGAAAAGTATGGAATTCGATTTACAGAAACAGAGGAAAGCTACACATCAAAAGCTTCATTCGTTGACAATGACTTCCTGCCTACAATCGGTGCAAAACCCGATGGGTGGAAAGAGTCGGGTAGACGAATTAAGCGTGGATTGTATCGAACTGGTTTACAAAACTGGTGTATTAACGCCGACTGCAATGGTGCAGCCAACATTATGCGAAAAGTAGCGACAATGCTAGGTTTTGACCTTAGCGGAGTTGGTAGAGGTGTCTTGACAGCGCCATTAAGGATTGCCATTTGGTAGTGTCTTAAGAATCCCCGTGCGTTCACGCCGGGGAGTGTCAAACTAAGCGCTGCTAACAGAAATTCGGTGTTCTCGGCAAGTTCGATCGTAAATATGATTTAATTCCACAGCCAAGCAAATCTCACCCCGCAGCCATAGCGGTACAACTGGAAGCGTGGAACCCACAGCTAAGTTTTCCTGCCAAATATCTAGGCATTGGTTGCCGTCTCGCTCGATCGGGCGATAAGCTGTAGCATAGAGATCGGCGTCGAAGGGCGAAGCAATTCCTCCCACTAGACGGGCTAACAATTCATTGTGAAGATTTGCCTTCCTAACCGTCACAACATCAACTATTACCAACCCAATTCCCTGTCGCAAATACGTCTCGCACTTTGACACAAAAGCACAGCGATGACTAGAACGATCTTTGTTGGCAGGACTTACTAATTCAATTGCACCTGCTAAAACCGGGCCACCTTCTGTGTTAAAAATATTGACTTGCACAGATTCTGCCACAGGTAAAAAAGGCACGCTTTGTGCTGGGGGCGACATCCAATTGTTTGGTAAATCTATTGGCAAATTAATTACCGTCTCTGGACAATCAAAGTCCGGTAGAGGTTCCTCAAAAGCTGCTACATCAATTTCAATTTCAAACTGCACGTTGGGTTCTGCAAAATAACCTTCGGGTAATTTGGCATTCAAGTCAGATGCAATATAAGTCGCCCAAGCATTGTGAAAGGCGTGCCAGTGACGGCGCGCTGACAGCGGCGGGCGGAAATGATCTTGTAGCACCATATTTTTTTAAGTTAGGGCTAATTAAAATTATAATGTCTAATCGTTGGCAATAACTCAGCAGCAGGCGGAAAGATGAATTTGGTAAATGACAAGGATATTGTCAAACAGTATTTTAACTCGACGGGCTTCGATCGCTGGCAGCGAATTTACGGCGACGGCAAAGTCAATAAAGTGCAGCTAGACATCCGCACCGGGCACCAGAAAACGGTGGATACAGTGCTTAGCTGGCTGCAAGCTGACGGCAATTTGCGCGGGCTTTCAGTCTGCGATGCCGGCTGTGGTGTTGGATCTCTCAGCATTCCTCTGGCTGAGGCTGGGGCAATTGTTTGTGCTAGCGATATCTCTGAAAAGATGGTAGCAGAGGCTTATGATCGATCGACAGCCGTTCCCGGCAAGATGTACAACATCTCTTTCGCCGCCCAGGATTTGGAAGCTTTAACCGGCAAATTTCACACGGTTATTTGTTTGGACGTGCTGATCCACTATCCTCAAAGTAAGGCTGCGGAAATGATCGCTCACCTAAGTTCGATCGCCCAATCGCGACTAATTCTCAGTTTTGCCCCCAAAACTTTAGCACTTACCGCGCTCAAAAAATTTGGCGAACTTTTCCCCGGCCCGAGCAAAACTACCCGCGCTTACCAGCACCGCGAAGCTGATATTATCAAAATCCTAGAAAGCAACGGTTTTGTTGTTAAAAGAACAGCCATGAATAGCACTAGCTTTTACTATTCGCGCTTGCTGGAAGCTGTACGCAAATAAACTAGAAATATCTGCAAAAAGCTGATTTATCATAAATAGGGTGTGCAGTACGTAGTTGCGCTTGGGCGCTCTTTCATGAAAGAGCGCCCAAGCGCAACTACGTACCTAGAGGAGCGATCCATATTCTGGGATTCATTGATAGGGAAACCGCAGATAAACGCAGATGATTTAAATATAGTTTGTGAATGAATCCAACTCAAGTATATTTATGTTCACCAATTACCAATTACCAATTGCCCATTAAAAAAATATTATGTCAACGCTAATCCTAACGCGCATTTTCATAGCAGCCGCAGCCGTATTCGGAGGTTTGTCGGTTGCGGGCGGGGCTTTTGCCTCCCACGCTTTGAAAAATCAATTGACCGATCGAGCTTTAGGCATTTTTGAGACCGGCGCCCGCTATCAAATGTACCACGCCCTGGCTTTATTACTCGTCGCTTTATTATTAAGCCGCGCCCCAGAGTCTGAAACCTTTTTTGCAGTGGCTGGATGGGCTTTTATTGTCGGCACAATCGTCTTTTCAGGCAGTTTGTACGCGCTGAGTTTGACTGACATCAAATGGCTGGGTGCAATTACCCCCTTGGGAGGAGTTGCTTACATTGTAGGTTGGGGATGTTTGGCAGTTGCTGCTTGGAGTTTTAAATAGAGATTGGCAATTACCAATGCCAAATCCCTCCGCGAGAACTCCGCTTTTCGACCCCATGCCCTATGCCCTATGCCCTATGCCCTATGCCCTATGCCCAATTCCCTAATTGTCAAAGACATCGCTGGAAAACATATCTGTCACAGTCCGCAAGTAAGGTAAAAATACCATAACATCGGCAGCCGGGAGGCGATCGGATATTTCCCAAAACAAAATTAGCAGCATATCCTGCACTAATTCCCAACTTACATGAAGTCTCGGGTACAGCATCACGCAGATTGGAAACAATTCTTGCTGTACCGGGCGAATGCTTTCTTCCAAAACGCACCAGCACAAATAACTTTGAAAAATCTCGACATCCCGAATGCCAGAAATTTTGACCTGCGGATCGGTCAAATAACCGCTGCTGCTGCGGTATCCTGGATGCTGGGAACTAGCCCGAGCGTACACTGCACTAGCAATCTGAGTTGTCTGCTGCAACAAATGCTGAACGGCTAAGAGAGCTTTTGAATTCGGGGTATGATCCGCCGCAGCCTCGTTAATCTCTCCGTGGGGAATGTGCAGATAGTCATCTATAACTTTTAAGTAGGGTGCAAATTCCGATCGCTCTGACTCCGAAAGGCATCCTAACAAGATTTTGCTAGTGTATTGAAACTCCAACGTCACAAATCCCAGCACTAACGGATCTGTGTCTGAGTATTTCCGTCTTACTTGGACAATATCTTTTCCCACCAGCACTGACAAGCGGAAAACAGGTTCCCTATCGCCGTAAGCGTCTATTGCTTTCCGATATAAGCTGCGAGTGTCGGCGACAATTTCTTCTTGATTAATTAAGCTAGGATCGATCGCGTGTCGCTCTATTTGTTCCCCTAAAACAGTCTCTACTTTATTCCAAGCTATCTGGCTGGCAACTTTCAGAGTATCTGTCAATTTGTCAACTATTTTGGCTCGATTGCCATCAAAATTGCTTAAATCTCGGCTCTCGGAGATTTGCTGATGTGTTTGGTTTTCTCGTCCCGCTACTGTACTGTAATATTTTTTTGCCCAGCTAACTGCCAAGGAAGAAATGCTAACTCCTTTAGCCCCTGGGATCTTGTGAATGTCCGATTCCGTAATAGCCTGTGACGCAAAACTGTCGTCCTGTTGCAGTTCGTCGCCCACCGATAAAAACTTTGAAGATAGTTGTGAAATACCAGCCATGAGAAACCTCGTTGTTTTATAAAGCCGTACCCGATCGATTCCCCTAATTTTTAAAGTTACTAAATATAATCTTCTGCATTTATACCCTGACAGTCATCCGCCATTGTGCTTAAAACTATGAGCCATTTGGCTGCACTGCATCCATCCTATATAACTTGCACGTTAATAACGCTATTTATTGTGCGCTCGATCACAGTCACTATGCGATCGTAACCGATTTTTTTTCTTTACCTGTAAAGACGGCAAAAATAAATTCAATTTGTTTTAAAAGCTCAGAATTAAACTCTAGTCTGCCTTGAAAAAACTGCTCTTTGAGATATTTTATCTTTGTTTTGTCGCTTATGTCGATCGCCCTACGTTCTCAAAGAATCTAGGCTACATCACGATCGAGCGGTGACTTTGATTGATTTATTTTTTTATGTGAAGCCCAAAAAATTTGTCTGACATTCGTTAGGAAACCTTAACACATTCAACGAGCGGCATTTATAAATAAATTATTAAATTTGAGATAACAATCAGATTTATTTGATTTTCGTTAATGCCATTGTCAGCGCGGTTTCTTGCGCTCAGTTTTTTTAGATTCCCGATCGCCCAACCACCATTCAAAACCGGAATCTCGATCGACTCACCAGATCGTCCCCACACTCTACAAACTCTGGCTAGTTGAAGTCCTCTGCCGGAAGAGGTACCTTCCCCCTACAACGATAGGAGTGGGTTTCAATGCCTCACGGGCGATCGATCGTTACAAACAGGACAGGGAGTGCATCTTTAAGGCGATGCCTTTCGGGTAGGATTAGTAGGACGAGAGGAAGTGGATAAAATGAGCGCCAGCAATTCAACAGAAGAAATCAAGTTCGGAACCGATGGGTGGCGGGGACTGATTGCCCATGACTTTACTTTTGCCAACGTGCGAAAAGTCACCCGGGCGATCGCCAGCTACCTCGAAACCGCTTACACCAAAGACCGTCCAGTGCTAGTATCCTACGATACCCGCTTTTTGGCAGACGAGTTCGCCCGCACATCGGCGGAAGTCTTGGCAGATTTGGGATGGACGGTGATGGTAGTCGATCGAGATTGTCCGACACCAGTTATCGCCTACAGCGCCAAGCATCTCAACTCCGCAGGAGCCCTGATGTTCACGGCTTCGCACAATCCCGCACCTTACTGCGGCATCAAATACATCCCCGACTACGCAGGGCCGGCAACCCCGGAAATTACGGATACCATTGTGGCAAATATTACTGGTGCTTCTGATGCCCCAGCCATAGGCAGCCACAACGATAAAATCTCCACTTTTGACCCGAAACCTGAATATCTGAAGTTTCTTTATACTTTGATTGATGTGGAGCGGATTCGCTCTGCTAAGTTGAAGGTGAAGTACGACGCTCTTTATTCGACTTCTCGCGGCTATCTCGACGGTGTTTTGGAACACTGCGGCTGCGATGTGGAAAGTTTTCACACCTACCGCGACGTGCTGTTTGGGGGCGGAATGCCTGAACCCAAGGGCGAACAGTTAGTCGAGTTGGTGGAAGCTGTTAAGAAGGATTCAGCCGATTTAGGTTTGGCTACGGATGGCGACAGCGATCGCTTTGGTATTGTTGATGAGTTGGGTAATGTCTTGACTCCGAATACCGTGTTGTTGCTGTTGGCGCGTCACTTGGTTAAGAATAAAGGCTTGACTGGGGCGATCGTCCGTACCGTCGCAACTACCCACTTGCTAGATAATATGGCCGCCAAATACGGTTTAACAATCTACGAAACCGCAGTCGGCTTTAAATACATCGGCGAAAAGATGCGAGAAACAGCCGTACTCATCGGTGGCGAAGAGTCTGGCGGTTTGAGCGTTTTGGGTCATATCCCCGAAAAAGACGGGATTTTGGCTGATATGCTAGTTGCTGAGGCGATCGCCTACGAAGGCAAACCGCTATCTCAGCTAGTAGAAGAAGCCATCAAAGAAGCCGACGGCCCCCTGTACAACAAACGCTTGGACTTACACCTAGAAGAAGCGCACAAAGCAGCCGTTTTGGACTCTTTTACCAAGAATCCACCCACGGAAATAGCGGGTATTGGCGTTAAGGAAATCGGCCGCAAAGACGGGATTAAACTGTATCTTGAAGACGGCGGTTGGGTATTGCTGCGGCCTTCGGGAACGGAACCTTTGATGCGCGTTTACATGGAAACCAACTCTGTGGAAAAAGAAACCAAAGTTGCCGAGTACATGGAAAAGGTAATTGCCAAGTTAGAACCTGCTTAAGTTTCAATTTATCCTAATGCGGGGTTTTTCTCCTAAGCTTTGAGATTGTAGGGTGCGCGCCGCGCACCTTACGTATTTTTGATAGATCTTGCCAAGCTTATGAACATTATATATCTGGTATTACTTCGTTTCCAATTACTTAAATTATCTGCGTCGCATCTGTGTTTATCCGTCTGACATCTGCGGTTTCTGTACCAATCAAAGACTTATGCAATCGGTATATTAATCATCAATACTTGTCCGCCACCATTGACAAACAAATCAAAATTATCAGTATTCGATCGCACTTTAAAATCTTTCCATCAAATCTTTTTCTTGGGAATAAACATCTCGTAGCTGTTGCAGCCCTGAAGCAGAAATCACCGATTTAAGTTTAGCTACCAACATTCCCCACTCCAGCAAGCTGTCAACTGACACAGCCTCTTTGAACTTGTGCGTATAGAATTTAGTCCAAAATCCCGGTGCTAGCTTGCTTTTCCAGCGTTTGTACCATCTGCCAAAATCTTGAGGGGAAGGCGGATTGACTCGTAAGATTGGGGGAAAATCGGCGTAGCTGACAAACCGGCTGATGCCTTTGGCGTGGACATACACCATGTAGCGGCAGCATTCGATCCGGTAAATGTCGTCTGTTGAGATGTTGAACAGCAGTGCTACTGTGTCTTCTGTGACGAATCTCGCCAGCGGATGCAGGATTGGAGATTTGTGAATTATCTTGGATTCTGCGATCGTCCGCGATTTTGCCGGAGTTTCTGATATCATGGCTAGTATACCTCTGGATATGGTTAGTAGACTTCTGGATATGGCAAATGCGCTTTTGATAGAAAGAAATAATCTGTCTAGATTGAGTTTTTAAGACGATCGCCCTTTAGTTTTCGAGGCCGGGGGGCGATCGCTCTTTACATATACAATTATACGACGCAATTGCATCAACTGTCAAGCATGGGTTTAGTCAGGCTAAAAATTCGGGAACTAGCTGCTGAGAAGGGCTGGACGCTTAAGGAAGTATCCGATCGTTCTGGGGTAATTTATAGCACCGTCAGAAGCTATGCTCGTCGTCCTGAAATGGCAATGGTTGACTTTACTTGCCTGCGGAGGTTAGCTCGAACTTTTGATGTGATGATTGAGGATTTGGTTGAGGTTTTGGAGGAATAGGGCGATCGCTCTTAGTTGTCCAGACGTGAGCCGATCGCTTTTTCAGATATCTAATATTAAACGACAGCAGATTGTCATTTGTCAAGTAAGTATGAGTAAAGGCTTAGTGAGGTTGCGGATTCGGGAGTTTGCAGACCAGAATGGCTGGACACTTAAGGAAGTTTCAGATCGATCGGGCGTTGGTTACAGTACCATTAGGAACTACGCCCAATGTCAAGGCATGACAACCGTTAACTTTGCCTACCTGCACAGGTTAGCTCGGACTTTTGATGTGATGATTGAGGATTTGGTGGAGATTTTGGAGGAATAGGTCGATCGACCTTTCTACCTTTCCACTATAAACCTCACGCTGCGTCTTGTCAAGACGCGCTTAAACGTTTTGCAACGCAGCTAGAAACTCAGCTTAAAGGTGCTAAGATTTAGTCAAAGTTGTTAATCTCCCGTTAGTTTTGTGACTAGAGCCAGTACCGCGATCGGAGTCAGCCCCATCATCAAGGATATAGTGCAGAAAAAGGCGCTAGCAACCCGACTAACGCTGAAGGAAATTATATATGTCGGGATGCTGGCGATCGACGAGTTGGACGAAAAGCGCCTGCAAGAGTTGGCGGACAAGGTGCATCAAATGCAGGTAAATGGAGAGATTTGAGGGGTTGAGGGCGATCGGGCTTTTGGTGAAAAGAGGGGAATGCGATTCAGTCCGCTCCTACAGAATAGTTGTGCCGCTGTCAAGGATTGTAGTCCATTAAGCTCAAATATTTCAAGCCAATCCAATCACCGCGTGCGGTACAGCCAAACTTGTATCCGCATCCTACATCCCAGAAGCAAAACATATATTGTTTTTGGTCTTGCAGGTATTCATGCACTAACTGATTAGTAGGTTCCTCCTCAGAAAAGTCAAGATAATTTATATTGAAATAGTAAATGTCATCATCCAAAAACTTGCCTACCTTCAGAGCTTTTTCAATTGCTGTAGCTTCCTCAGAAGCTGCTGTACAAAAAATCTGATGATGGTGGCTGTATTCGTTGTAGTAACCAGTTACTTGAATAGGTTTAAATTTGGCAATAATTTTGCAAATTTTATCATGTAAATCTTGTGTTACCAAGCTTGGTGAGTCACAGGAAGTTAGTGATGCGAAAGCTGGATGATATGATAACTCGTATCGATTCCAAACTTGATCCGGAACGGTAGGAGCAAGACAAATCCAGTCCGAATCTGGAGTTTGACCAACAATTATATAAATCTTAAATTGGCCCGACCCCCGACGATAGTTGAGGCTACTTTGAATACTCCTCAAACTGTAAACTTTAAGATTCTGCAAACTATTTTTTAAGAAGTATGCTAAAGCATTGTAATACTGGAAATGCTGTGATTGTAAATATGGATTCCAGGATTTATCTTTACGTTTTCGTCGAGGTGGTGCGTATTCATAGCCAGGATATTCCTTGGGGTCAATGGGCAATCCACGTCGCTCGATCCCTTTCCACGCTGTAATCGCTCGATCTAAGTCTGCAAGCTGAACAAAGCCTTCTGAGACTAAAAGATTCCAGGCATTTAGGCTTCCTCTACGCTCTGTATCCCACCAAAATGGGTTCAAACTTTTCGCATAGTTTTTGAACTTGTTGATTAGTTCCTCTGTCTCAGGGTGCATATGACTATGTGAACTACCTAAATCCTCATGTTAAAGATAGAGAATGCGATCGTACTTTTATTCCTGCTTGACAGACTCAGCCAACCGCTTCGCATTCTCCCGCCGATAAACATTAATCGGACTGTTGCGAATATCAGCTTCAACCATTGCAATTAGTTCATCTAGTGTTTGAGTCCAAGCTTCCAGCATTCGGTTGCTGTCCCGAAGCATAGCAACAGTTTGCTTAACTTTCTCTGGATCGGGGAGTTTGGGTGTTTCACTCATGGCAGGTTAAAATCTCTTTTCGCTTCCTGGATAGTGGCTTCGATCGCATCGGCGTCAGCTTCTGCTTGCTCAATAGTTTGACCTACTGAATTCGGCGTAGCAGAAGAAAATTATCTAAAGATTTGCCATATCTGCTGTGTTGACAACCAAATTACAGCGATCGCTCCCAAGTATAATGTCACAATATCAAAACCTAAAAGGGTTTCCAATTCTTTCAAAGTAATGGCTCGGTATATCAAGCTACAACTTGATATAATCGCTGTTGTAGCCAAAGCTAAATTCATAAAGTCTGCCAACTTGAAAACAATAGGTCTACGGCGAACATATAACGAACTGATACCTAAAACTATGGTCACAAATGTTAAACAAGCCCAGCTAGAGACTAAAATTTGGTTCTGACTCATTTAACATCCCTACTATCTTCTGTCCTATCGGACGATCGAGAATTTCTCCCGTACCACAATCCAAGGGCAGCACCAGCTACAGCACCGGGTACAGCACCAGGTATTCCAACCACCATATTTCCGATTAAAGCACCGCCTGATGCCCCAACAATCATCTGATTTCCAATGGTCTGAATAAGTTTTTGTCTGTTCTCCGTTTTATCATCTGAAATAGTCCCTAATTCTTGACAAATCGCTTTCATTTCGGCTGCAAATTCTGCATCTTCATACATTGCCACTTGTAAATACACAGCAACTTGCTGCAAATCAGATTTTGAACCATGTTCAGCAGCAAATATAGCACTTCCTGCTTTTGGGTTTTCTTTTAACTTATCGGTAATCCTTTGACGCAACCGACTTATTGTAAGGTTTTGGCTTTCGGTGAGTTCACCCACAGCAACTTTAGGATCAGAGGGGAAAGCCCATAAGACGAGGTTAATGACGATTAAATTCAATGATTCCATAAAAATTTTATAACTTTTAACACAATTTTGTCTGCTTCTATTGTACAAAATTCCACAATAAAATTCAAAAAATCCCCCGCCCGAAGGCAGGGGATTTAATTTAATTACCTAGAAACCAGAGTTCAGAGTTATCCGAATTTCCCGGCCGTCGAGGCAATTACAAAGGCTGCGTAAGTGAAGACGTTGCCCACAGTAAAGTGAACTAAGCCAACCAAACGACCTTGGACGATCGACAAAGCAACAGGCTTGTCTTTCCAGCGAACCAAGTTGGCCAAAGGAGTGCGCTCGTGAGCCCAAACCAAGGTTTCGATCAACTCTTGCCAGTAACCTCTCCAAGAGATCAGGAACATGAAACCAGTTGCCCAAACTAGGTGTCCGAATAAGAATATCCAGGCCCAGACAGACAGGTTGTTAGTACCATACGGGTTGTAACCGTTGATCAACTGAGAAGAATACAGCCAGAGGTAATCGCGGAACCAGCCCATCAGGTAGGTAGAAGACTCATTGAACTGAGCCACATTACCTTGCCAGATGCCTAGGTGCTTCCAGTGCCAGTAGAACGTTACCCAAGCTAGGGTGTTCAACATCCAGAAGACAGACAGGTACATCGCATCCCAAGCAGAGACATCGCAGGTACCGCCACGGCCGGGGCCGTCGCAAGGGAAAGCATAACCGAAGTCTTTTTTGTCCGGCATCAGCTTAGAACCGCGTGCATCCAGAGCGCCCTTGACCAAAATCAAGGTGGTGGTGTGCAAGCCAAGTGCGATCGCATGGTGAACCAAGAAATCGCCAGGTCCGATCGCCAAGAACAGAGAATTTGTACTACTGTTGATTCCTTCCAACCAGCCTGGGAGCCATACGTTGCCGTAGTTTGGCCAAGCAGTCGCCGCAATGCTGTCTGGGTTAGAAAGTAGCACGTCCATGCCGTACAGAGCCTTCCCGTGAGCAGCTTGGATGAACTGTGCGAACACTGGTTCAATCAAGATTTGCTTTTCAGGAGTTCCGAAAGCGACTACAACGTCGTTGTGAACATACAAGCCGAGAGTGTGGAAGCCCAAGAACAGCGACACCCAGCTCAAGTGAGAGATAATCGCTTCTTTGTGCTGCAACACGCGATCGAGCACGTTGCCTTTATTAGCTTCAGGATCGTAGTCCCGCACCAAGAAGATAGCTCCGTGGGCGAAAGCACCGACCATGATGAAACCAGCAATGTACTGGTGGTGCGTGTACAACGCAGCCATTGTCGTATGATCCTGCGCTATGAAAGCGTAAGGAGGCATCGCGTACATATGCTGAGCGACCAAGGAGGTGATTACACCTAAAGCAGCGAGGTGAAATGCCAGTTGGAAGTGCAGCGAGTTGTTGTAGGTTTCGTAAAGGCCTTGGTGAGGCAGGTTGAACTGACCTTCACTCTTACCGCCTACCAAACCAGCTTTTGAATCCAACATCTCTTTGATGCTGTGACCGATACCGAAGTTAGTCCGGTACATATGACCGGCAACGATAAACAGAACTGCGATCGCCAAATGGTGATGAGCAATGTCTGTGAGCCACAGGGATTCTGTTTGAGGGTGGAAGCCGCCCAAGAAAGTCAGAATTGCAGTTCCAGCGCCTTCGGCAGTACCGAATACGTGGCTTGCTGCATCTGGGTTCTCGGCGTATACGCCCCAATTACCAGTGAAGAACGGAGCCAAACCAGCCGGGTGAGGAGGGGTAGACAAGAAGTTTTCCCAACCTACGTGCTGTCCGCGAGATTCGGGGATAGCAACGTGAACCATGTGACCAGTCCAGGCCAAAGAGCTGACACCGAACAAACCAGCCAAGTGGTGGTTGAGGCGAGATTCAGCATTCTTGAACCAAGACAAGCTCGGGCGGTACTTCGGCTGGAGGTGCAACCAACCTGCGAACAGCATGACAGAAGCCAACAGTAGCAAGAAGATAGCTCCTTGATACAAGTCGCCATTTGTCCGAACCCCTTGGGTGTACCACCAGTGGTAAACACCAGAGTAGGAGATGTCCACTGGGTTAGAAGCGCCCGCTTGAGTGAAAGCTTCTACTGCTGGAGCACCGAATTGAGGGTCCCAAATCGCGTGAGCGATCGGGCGGACGTTTAGAGGGTCTTTAATCCACTGTTCAAAGTTACCTTGCCATGCTACGTGGAACAGGCTGCCCGAAGTCCACAAGAAAATGATTGCTAGGTGGCCGAAGTGAGAAGCAAAAATCTTTTGGTAAAGATTTTCTTCGGTCATGCCATCGTGGCTTTCAAAGTCGTGCGCTGTGGCAATCCCGTACCAGATCCGCCGTGTGGTCGGGTCTTGGGCAAGGTCTTGGCTAAATTTTGGAAATTTCGTTGCCATAAGCCTTGATTAATCCTGAATCCTGAACGTTGAAGAGGTTCGGTTCCGAGGTTTGGATTCTGGGTTTGAGATTGCTCCCAAATCCTGAATCCAAAACCTAAAGGTAGTTTACCCTACCGAGATGATTCGCGCTAGGAAAAATGCCCACGTAGTGACAATTCCTCCTAGGAGGTAGTGAGCTACGCCCACAGCCCGACCTTGAGTAATGCTCAGAGCGCGAGGCTGAATGGAAGGAGCTACCTTGAGCTTGTTGTGAGCCCAAACAATGGACTCAATCAGTTCTTGCCAGTAGCCGCGGCCGCTGAACAGGAACATCAAGCTGAAGGCGAACACGAAGTGTCCAGCTAGGAACATCAGACCGTAGGCCGACAGTGCCGAACCGTAGGACTGAATTACTTGAGAAGCTTGCGCCCACAAGAAGTCCCGCAGCCAGCCGTTAATCGTGATCGCACTTTGTGCGAAGTTGCCGCCGGTGATGTGAGAAATTGTGCCGTCTGGCGATACTGTTCCCCACACGTCCGACTGCATTTTCCAGCTAAAGTGGAAAATCACGATCGAGATGCAGTTGTACATCCAGAACAAGCCGAGGAACACGTGATCCCAACCAGAAACTTGGCAGGTACCGCCACGGCCTGGGCCGTCGCAAGGGAACCGGAAGCCTAAGCTGCCTTTGTCAGGAACCAAGCGAGAACTGCGTGCGAACAACACGCCTTTCAAAAGAATCAGAACTGTAACGTGAATGGTGAAAGCGTGGATGTGGTGGATCATGAAATCCGCCGTACCCAACTCGATCGGCATCATCGCTATTTTGCCACCGACTGCTACTGCACCGCCGCCAAAAGCGTGGCTGACGATTTCCATAGCATTAGGCGCTGTGTTACCTGGTGCCAAAGCGTGGATATTTTGTACCCATTGGGCAAATATCGGACGCAATTGGATACCGGTATCTGAGAACAAATCTTGAGGACGACCGAAAGCTCGCATTGTATCGTTGTGAACGTACAAACCGAAGCTGTGGAAGCCTAAGAATATGCAAACCCAGTTAAGGTGAGAGATGATTGCATCTCTATGGCGGAGTACGCGGTCGAGCAAGTTATTAACGTGCTGAGCCGGATTGTAATCCCGCACCATGAAAATTGCTGCGTGAGCTGCTGCTCCAACAATCAGGAATCCGCCAATCCACATGTGGTGGGTGAACAGGGATAGCTGAGTTGGGTAGTCAGTCGCGATGTACGGATACGGAGGCATCGCGTACATATGGTGAGCCACGAGGATGCTGATAGAGCCCATCCAGGCCAAGTTCCACGACAGTTGGGCGTGCCAAGACTGCGTGAAGATTTCGTACATCCCCTTGTGGCCTTCGCCAGTGAAGGGGCCTTTGTGAGCTTCCAAAACTTCTTTGAAGCTGTGGCCAATGCCCCAGTTAGTACGGTAGAAGTGTCCGGCGATGATGAACAACACTGCCAACGCTAAGTGATGGTGTGCTGTATCGCTCAGCCACAAACCGCCTGTGGTGGGGTTCAGACCACCTTTGAAAGTCAGGAAGTCGCTGTAGGCGCCCCAGTTGAGGGTGAAGAAGGGCGTTAAACCTTGAGCAAAGCTGGGGTAGATGTCAGCCATCAAGGCTGAGTTGAAAAGCCACTCGTGTGGCAGTGGGATATCGGCAACTGTTTTAATCAGTTTGCCACCTACTGTCAACGGTGAGCCTGCATCGATCGCGTCCATGCAAGCGTTGATCGGCAGAGCAACGTGAATTTGTTGTCCTGCAAAGCCCAAGCATCCGCAGCCTAGCAAACCTGCCAAGTGGTGGTTCATCATCGATTCTACGTTCTGAAACCATTCCAGTTTCGGAGCGCGGACGTGATAGTGGAACCAACCGGCAAATAGCATCAGGGCTGCCATTACCAAGGCGCCGATCGCAGTGCAATATAGCTGGTATGAGTTAGTGATGCCGTTGGCGCGCCACAGTTGGAACAAACCAGAGGTGATCTGAATCCCGTGAAAGCCGCCGCCTACATCTGCATTTAAAATTTCTTGACCAAAAATCGGCCAAACCACTTGAGCGCTGGGCTTGATGGCTGTAGGATCTGTCAGCCAAGCTTCGTAGTTGGAGAATTTAGCGCCGTGGAAATATGCGCCGCTCAACCATACGAAAATTACTGCCAAGTGGCCGAAGTGAGCGCTAAAGATTTTGCGCGAAACGTCTTCTAAATCACTTGTATGACTGTCGAAGTCGTGAGCGTTAGCGTGGAGGTTCCAAATCCAAGTGGTGGTTTTTGGCCCCTTAGCTAGAGTGCGATCGAAATGACCTGGTTTTGACCACTTCTCGAAGGAAGTTGGAACCGGATCTTTATCGACTACTACTCTAACTTTTACCTCTCGCTCTGGAGGACTAATGGTCATGAAGACTCTCCTCTCGATAAGACAAGGAACGAGAACTGAATACTGTATCTGACACTCCCCACGCTTAATTAGGCGGGGGATTCTCGGTTCCCCGAAACAGCTTGCACTTCGCTCTTTCCAGAGTTACACGCAGGTCGATCGTCTCCCCAAGCATTTTGCTTCTTTGTAAAGAAGCCAGTTCCCCAGTGTCGCTAACAATGTCCCTGGGTACTGCCAACTCTTCTCGCCAGAGCTGCCGATCGCCTCCTTGATTCAGGTTTGATGCGGCTGCTCCTTTTGAGGGAGTTTTATGAATTATAAGCCTGCTAGAGAAGTATTAATCGCTTGTTAACAATACTTAAAAAAGCCTCAATTCTTGATGCAATTACCCCCTTTAATTTCCACAGTCCCTCAAAAAAGTCAAGGGGTATTGCCATTAAGTTTACAAAACTCAAAGATAAAGCAATTGAGGAATACTCATTTATAGAGAGATGTTTAAGAAAATGGCTGGGGCAGTTATTAGTGGGATCGGATTGGTTGCCGGCACAGCCTGAATCCGCGACACAGGGGGGCCCCCAATTGCCGATCGGCAATTCGGCAATACTAAATTCAGTTTTGGGCTATAGTTCCCTATGAGAAGGCTTCTAGGAGTATAGTTGCGTGATTGGCATCAATTGGCAGAGAACGGTTGCAGGCAGGCTGCTGGCATTGTTTGCAGCAGCAGTATTGATTTTGGGTGTAGCAAGTTGTGGCGCGGGCCATCCCTCCATGCCCAAATCAGGAAACAAGAGCGGCTCAGCTACCGCCGAGGTAAACAGAATCTCAGAGGTTTCTCCCCCAGAAGCCATTCAACAACTGCGTCAGGCTCTAGAAATTTACCAGCCTCAAATAAGTATTTTGAATCCAAAACCTGACGAAGTGCTTCAGGATATAAATGTGTCTGTTAAGTTCCAAGTCAAGGACTTCCCCATTTTCAAAGAAGCAAACTTGGGTTTGGGGCCCCACCTGCAAGTTTTATTAGACAACCAACCTTATGCAGCAGTTTACGACATCAACCAAACTTTAACGCTCTCCAACTTAGAACCCGGAACCCATACCCTGCGGGTGTTCGCAGCTCGACCTTGGGAAGAAAGCTTTAAAAACGAAGGTGCTTTGGCCCAAACCACCTTTCACATTTTTACCAAAACACAGGACAACAATCCCGATCGCACATTGCCCCTACTAACGTACAACAGCCCGCAAGGCAGCTACGGGGCAGAACCAATCCTGCTCGATTTTTACTTGACAAATGCGCCTTTGCACCAAGTGGCTCAAGCAAATTCCCAAGATGACATACTCGATTGGAAAATTCGAGCCACAGTGAACGGGGAAAGTTTCGCGATCGACCAGTTGCAACCTATATATCTTAAAGGATTCAAACCCGGGAAAAACTGGGTGCAGCTAGAATTAATCGACGAACAGGGAAATACCGTCAAAAACGCCTTTAATAATACAGTCAGACTGATAGATTACCAACCCCAGGGGCAAGATACTTTTTCTAAATTAGTGCGGGGCGAGATCACAGTAGCAGAAACTCGCGGTATAGTCGATCGTACCTACCAAGTACCAACCCCAACACCCGAACCAACACCCGAACCAACACCCGAACCGACACCCGAACCAACACCCGAACCGACACCGACACCTGCATTAGAAAAAACACCAGTAGCCGAACCCTCACCAGCGGTTCCAGAAACCCCAGCTACCGAGCCGAGCTTAGAGCCAAAAGTTGCTCCCGTTCAAACAATAGAACCGACACCAACAGCAACCCCCCAACTCGAAGCACCAAAACTTGTAGAACCAGTTCAAGTCATAGAACCGACACCGACACCGACAGCAACCCCACAGCTAGAAACCCCCAAAGTTGTGGAACCACTTCAAGTCATAGAACCAAAACCAACAGCAACCCCAGAGTTAGAAACCCCCAAAGTTGTTGTACCCGTTAAAATAATAGAGCCAAAACCAACACCATCTCCCGAAACACAAAAACAAGAATACAAAGGATACTACAATCGGTTCCGCAACTTTTTGAATCAAGTTACCGAACCTACCGATCCTTCAGTACAGACAGCCCTGCCAGAAATAACAGACAAAGCTCCTGTGCCTAAATTAGTCGCTCCTGCCATACCAGAAGCATCTCCCAATCTAATAGCACCAGCGCCGTCAGTTATCGATCCCCAAAGCGCCGAATTAGAAGTTCCAGAAACAACAGTTTCCAAACCATAAAACATACCCAAATCCGAAGAAAAAGTCGAATTTGAAACCTAAAAAATATTTCAGAATTCATCTGCGTGCATCAGCGTAAATCCGCCTACATCTGCGGTAAAAAAAACTCAGGGAAATCGAACATGACATATTTAGAAACAGCAGCCCAATTTTATAGCGACGTTGCCGAAACCCCCCAAATCGGACTGTGCTGCGTCCAAAGCAGCCCCTTGCAACTGCCAGGATTAAAAATTCCCGAACAAATGCAAGAAATGAACTACGGCTGCGGCACCACCGTTCACGCCGCCGAACTTGTCGGAAATCCAGTCGTGCTTTATGTCGGCGTCGGCGGCGGATTGGAAGCACTGCAATTTGCTTATTTTTCTAGGCACAATGGATCGGTTATTGCCGTCGATCCGGTTGCAGCAATGCGAGACGCGGCTGCACGCAACTTGCAAATTGCCGCCCACGAAAATGATTGGTTTGACGAGAGTTTTGTGGAAATTATAGAAGGCGATGCTTTTGCGTTGCCGGTACCGGATGCTTCTGTTGATGTTGTCGCACAAAATTGCTTGTTTAATATCTTTGAACCTGCGGATTTAGCTAAGGCATTAAAAGAGACCTATCGGGTGTTGAAGCCAGGGGGCAGGTTGTTGATGAGCGATCCGATCGCAACTCGCGCAATTCCGCAGCATTTGAAAGACGATCAGCGCTTGCGGGCTTTGTGTTTGTCGGGTGCTCTGACATACGCAGAATACGTTCAACACCTTGTAGACGTGGGCTTTGGGCAAGTGGAAGTCCGGGCGCGCCGTCCTTACAGGCTGCTGGACAAACACAATTACAAATTGGATGCGGATCTGTTGTTAGAAAGCCTCGATACAGTGTCCTTTAAAGTGGACATCCCCCCGGATGGCGCTTGCATTTTCACGGGCAAGACGGCGATTTATGCGGGGTCTGAAGAGCTGTTTGATGACGGAGCAGGTCACGTTTTGCAGCGAGGAGTTCCGGCGGCGGTGTGCGATAAAACGGCTGGGAAGTTGGGGGGATTGATGCCGGATCAGGTGTTGATTACTGATTCGACTTGGCATTATAACGGCGGCGGTTGCTGTTAAATTTATTTCGGAATGGGGAGGTAGCGTTCACCGCAGAGATATAGCGGTTATCAAAAAAGTGAGGTATGCCCACGGAGGCCACGGAGGCCACGGAACCCACGGAGGCCTATCCCCATGAGTACCTCATCTTTTTGAGAAAGGCTATAGCTGCCTCTTTCAAATCTTTATGGTGTATGGGTTATTTGGGAAAATAATTGCAGGGAAAAGCAAGCATAAAATTTAGGAGAAGCAAGAGACGCCAATTGCTGAAGTTGGTTGACAAGCAAGTCCTAATACTATAGTATTCGAGTATGACATATAAGACTATTGACTTATTTTCTGGTGCGGGTGGCTTGACTACAGGATTTCACCTAGCTGGTTTTGAATCTTTATGTGCGATCGAGGTGGATGCTAAAGCCCTAGCGACCTATAAGCACAATTACCCAAACACCAAAATTGTTCATCAGGATATACGCGAGGTCAATCCTTTGGATTTGCGATTATGTTTGGGTTTGCAGAGGGAGGAACTAACAGTGTTGATAGGTGGCCCCCCATGCCAAGGATTTTCAAGAAATATTCCTGCTGACTATCGATATCTTAGCGACTCTCGCAATCAGTTATATCGGACATTTTTAGAATTCGTACAAGAATTTAGACCCATTTACGTTGTTATGGAGAACGTACCTGAAATCTTGAAAGCTTACGGTGGTGTAGTTAAGAATGAAATTATACAACAACTTGAATTGCAAGGTTATAAAGTAACTTATGGATCGCTAAACTCCGCGCATTATGGAGTACCGCAGACCAGATCAAGGGCTTTTTTCGTGGCTAGTTTAGATAAACCACTTCAATTTCCTGAACCTACACACGCTGGCGAGATTAGAAGCGATTACAGAGCTACGAAATCTTGTTACCAACTGAGTCTCCTAAAATCAAACATTTCTTCAGTCGTCACAGTTAGAGATGCGATTGGAGATTTGCCGTCATTGAATGCAGGAGAGGAATATAATGCTGAAGTTTATCCTTTGCCACCCCAAACTGCGTACCAAGCAATGATACGTAATGGAAGTACGAAACTTTTCAATCACGTTGCTCGTGCTTTGAGTCCCATTCAAATGTCAAGAGCGCGTCTTCTTAGTGAAGGGCAAGATGCTAGAGACTTGCCACCTGAATTAGCCCCTAAAAAGCACTATAGCGGTGCATATGGAAGGCTTTACTGGGATAAACCAGCAAGAACTATCACAAGGTGGGTTTTCCATCCAGGATCTGGCAGGTTTTTTCATCCAACCCAAAATCGGACAATTACAATCCGTGAAGCTGCAAGATTGCACTCTTACCCAGATAACTTTCACTTTCTGGGAACGTACACTGATATGGCTTCTCAAATTGGAGAATCAGTACCCCCACTTCTAGGCAAAGTAATAGCTGCATCTATTCTCGAAGTTCACCGTCAAAAGACTGTGTACTGAGTTGATCTTGCAAAGCTGAGAGCACAGTCTGCACATATCGATCAAGTGTAAGACGAGTTCGCTCAACCCTGATGTGAACGGCTTCTGGAGAGATGGTTCTAGCTCTGAAAAGTTGCTTTTGATTCTTGTACCAAACTAACTCTGGCTTACCTGCAATACTGCCTTGTAGCCCTGCTCCTGATTTTCCAGTAACTCTATCAACTGTCCAAGCCCAAGAAAAAGCATTTGGGTCAAGTGGATTAAGAGAGAATTCACAGTAAATATATTCATATCCTCTAATGGTTTTCAGCAATATGCCTTCATAGCTATTGATAATGCTCTGTGCTGCCTGACTCGATATAATTTTCTCGTTCCAATGCTGAACAATAGCTGCTCCTAGTTCAGCAGGTGAGGATTGTTCAGTCAAACCAGGAAAACCAAGTTGGGTAGCCTTTTTGATAACATCTGCTCTCTGAATGACAAACCAAAATGTATTGACAACCGTAAGACTATTCAGTTGAAGAGACTTGAGTGACCAACCAGTTGCAGTCGTGGTGTCAACAGCATCATAGAGGAGTTTGCTACGTCCTAATGCTGGATCTGATAAAGGAATATCCTTGACATAATGAAAAATTGCTTCCCAAGTATAATCCTCTATCGAGCCGATAACTGGAGATGCAATGGTAGTAATAATGGCTTGCCTCAATCTTTCAATTTCGTTTTCTGTCAGCACTCAAGAGTTCCTCTACGGCTCGTAAAAATTCACCCATTGTTATGTCCAGAGCATTTGTAATGTGACTAAGAACCCTCACAGATGGACTTTTCAGCCCTCGCTCAAGCTGGCTGATATAGGTTCTGTGCAGACCTGTGACTTCTGCCAGATATTCCTGTGACCAACGTTTCTCTATGCGACGACGTTGTATTTCTAGTCCTAAAGTTTGGTCTAGTTGGCTAGGTTGCATAGAGAAAGATAGTAAGGTTTTGAATACCAAAGTTCTACAGACTAAAGTATTCAATGCTGCAATATGAACACTGAACTCTCCCCCCTCCTATGCCACAGCCATCTTGCCTATGCCGAAAAGCCCAGATTTAACCAGCTTTTCCCCATCCTCCCAAACTTCTCGCTAAATTAAAGAAGTGTAAAACTTACTCAGCCCGCACCAAGGAGATATCCATGCCTCGCGTCAGAGCACCAGAATTCCCCGTAAAGTACCCCTGGTTGAACACCGAAAAACCTTTATCCATTGCATCCTTAAAAGGGCGCGTCGTCATCCTCGACTTCTGGACTTACTGCTGTATCAACTGCTTGCACGTCCTCCCAGACTTAAAATATCTGGAACAAAAATATAAAGATTCCCTGACGATAATCGGGGTTCACTCGGCTAAATTTGAAAACGAAAAAGATGTAGAAAACATCCGCCAAGCTATCCTCCGCTACGATATCGAACATCCCGTAATCGTAGACAGCGGTATGAAAGTTTGGCAAAGCTACGCGGTTCGCGCTTGGCCGACTTTAATGGTGATCGATCCAGAAAGTTATGTCGTCGGCTTTGTTTCGGGCGAAGGCAATAGAGAAGCACTAGATCAGTTAGTTGGCAAGTTAATTGCTGAATACAAAGATAAAAATGCGATCGCCTTTCAAGAACTTCGCTTCAGTTTAGAAAAACAGCGCAAACCTGTGTCAACACCGCTGGCTTTTCCTGGTAAAGTGCTGGCATTTGCGATCGCGCCAACGGAGGCAAAACAGCTTCACCAACATGAGGCGCTGTTGGGCGAAATGACTGAGGACAATGAATCTTTAGATGAAACTGTACTGCCCGGGCCTGCTAATTCAGTTATCCAAAACTTGGTCGGTTCTTGCTTGTTTATTGCCGATTCGGGACACAATCGAATTGTTGTCAGCAGTACCGAGGGTGAGATACTGCACGTCATTGGTACTGGGAAACCGGGTTTGACTGATGGCAACTTTGAAGAAGCTGAGTTTTTTGCACCTCAAGGTATGGCTTTTGATGCAGAAACTCAAATTCTCTATGTTGCTGATACGGAAAATCACGCTATTAGAACGATCGACTTTACGACTCAAAGGGTGCAAACTGTTGCTGGTACTGGCGAACAAAGTCACGAAATTGCTCCCCGCAGCGGCAAGGCTTTAGAGACGCCATTGAATTCGCCTTGGGATTTAGAAAGAGTTGGCGATCGACTTTTTATCGCCATGGCGGGTTCGCACCAAATTTGGGAGATGCAGTTAGATACTGGTACGATCGCCACTTACGCAGGTATTGGTCGAGAATCCTGTGTTGACGGTAGTCTGGCGGAATCTGCTTTTTCTCAGCCCAGCGGCCTGTCTACGGATCGATCGGAGTTGTTTGTCGCTGACAGCGAAATTAGTTCGATCCGCGCCGTCGGTATCGATGAAGACCCGAAGGTACGCACTGTCTGCGGTAGCGGTGAATTGTTTGGTTTTGGGGATAAAGATGGTCGCGGTGAGGAGGTGAGGTTGCAGCACTGTTTGGGTGTTGAATACGCTCAAAATTACCTCTGGGTTGCTGATACTTACAATCACAAAATTAAGCGAATCGACCACCGGGGCGGTACTTGCATGACGATGATTGGAGATGGTAAAGCTGGTTTGGTAGATGCTAAAGGTCTCAAAGCTCGATTTTTTGAACCTTCAGGCTTGAGCGCTATCGGGTCTCATTTGTTTGTTGCTGATACGAACAATCACGTGATTCGGCGAATTGAGTTGGATACTTTGGAGGTCACAACTTTGGATTTTCACAGTTTGTGTGCGCCGGATGTTTGTCTCCCTGATTGATCCGAAATGTTGATAATAGACCTCTTGCAAAAAAAATCACGGAGTTACAATTAAAGGTTTTGAGTTTTAGACCTGAGAGCTAACTCATAATTGTAAAGTGCTGATCTAACCTGCAATCTGCTCCACTTAAGCCAAACCCTTCATTATAGCATAAAATTATTTTGCAAGAGGTCTAATTATTTCAACAACTCAGAAACAGTTTTAAATTGATAACCTTTTGACTGCAAAGACTTGACAATTATCTCAGTTGCTAATACGGTTTTCGAGCGATCGCCTCCGCCGTCGTGCATCACCACAATCGAACCCGATCGCACATTGTTAATCACCTGATTTGCGATATCCTCTACCGTGTGAGTTTTCTCATAATCTTGAGAATCCACATCCCACATAATCAGTTTTTTGTGCATTTGGGCAAGTAAATAAGATAAAACTACAAATCTCCGTCCCCAAGGTGGCCGAAAACTAATACTATTTTGCTTAACGCCCAATTCCTGCAAAAGTTTGTCCGTTTTTTCAATCTCAGACAGCAAATATTCCCGGGGTTTAAACATCATATCCTTATGAGAGTAGGAATGGTTTGCCAACTCATCGCCCCTCGCCACAATCATTTTGACGATTTCGGGATGTTTCTCTATATTGCGGCCGATTTCATAAAAAGTTGCTTTAACTCGATAGCGGTCTAAGATATCTAAAAGTTGATTTGTATAGGGAGGATAGGGGCCGTCGTCGTAGGTAAGCGCCACCACTTTCTCTTGAGTATCGGCGCGGTTGATGCCAAAATAATTGTGGAATTTAGTAACGTTAATCAGTAGCGATGCTGCAAAAAATAACGCTATTGTCAAAAGCAGAAACTTTTGTAAATTTTTACCTATTCGCATAACTGCACGCACTCGATTGAGAAGAAAAGTGAATGGATCGGGACTTACGCATCAAAACCTTCATAAACCGGGTTTTTGCCGTTGTTGCCGGCTGTAACGCCTCTTCGGGTGAAAAAACAGGTTTCCGAGCGGCCGTGCGTAAGTCATATTGATGTCAGATTATAGCACGATCGAGGGCAGATTATTCTTAACATTATATAAAAAAGTATTATCTTCGCAGTGAGGATTGTCTGCTGATATTTTATAATTGTTCAAACAGAGATTGCAGGTAGATTTGAGATTTTTTGCTTAATTCTCCTGAATTTTCTGCCCTAGATCTACCGGGTGCAGCGACCTGTGCAAGGCAAATACGTGTGTAGGGGCGAAGCATGACCGCAGAAAATATGGGATTATAACTAATAACTTATATGCGGTCATGCTTCGCCCTCTTCAAAAACCAGATGCACCCGATCTATCCCTTCTACCCAACGATCGTCAAATACCAATTCATAGATCCGGTTGTTGACTTGGAGATAACCCTCTCGCTTGACGACTAAACCCGACATCAGCAATTCCGTTTCTACTGGACTATCAACAGCCACAACCTGTCCTTGATGTAAAATTTCTCGGTAAAGTTTTAGGAGTTCAACAGCACGCTGTTTATCTTGCAATAGACGATTGCGAATTGTCTTCAAATGCTCTGGTTGATCTTGCGATTCCCAATTTTCTATGATTTGCGATCGCACCAACTCCTCCACATAAGCTGCTTCATTGTTAGTGGGAATAGGAGAGTCAGAAGTGCAAATCAGTTTGCAGACTTTTTGGGTGAGAAAAGGCTGTCCGGCTGTCCAGGTGATTACTTCTGTAAGTAGGGTTTGCGGATTTGTTACTCGTTTCGTTAATCCTTGCAGTAAGGGTTGAGCTTCATGCACTTGAAAACCTTTGAGTTGAATTGCTTGACCCACATTAAAGGGAGTAGAGTTTTTATCTTGAATTAATTGAGAAGGAGTCGCCACGCCTAACAAGACAAAATTCAGACGCTGATAGTCAGAACTATCAGCACGTTTGTTATAGAAAGTTCGGATGAGGCTAAAAAATACACTGTTGTCAAACTGAAGATCGAGGACGCTATCTATCTCATCTATGAAAATAATAATTCTTTCAGAAATATTGGCTAACAATACTTCATTGATAAATTCTGACAAACGTTGGACGGGCGATAATAATTCGCGTTCGCGCCACCAAGTACGGATATTGACTTTATTTAACAGATGCAAACCACTAACTAAAAGGTAGGCAAAGCCTGCGTACCACTGATCTAAAGTGCTCTGAGGACTGCTAATTACAGAAATATCGATCGCGGTACAAGCAAAGCCTTCTGCTTGCAGCTTTTTCATAATTTGCACGCGCAAGCTGGATTTGCCCATTTGTCGGACATTCAGGATGTAACAAAGCTCGCCCAACTTTAAAGCTTTGTATAGGTGTCTGTCGGCCGATCGCACTACATATGTAGGTGCATCCATTGGCAAACTGCCGCCGACTTGGTAATCGAAATTCGGCGGTTCTTCCGCACTTTTCAGCAGGGAATTTTCGATTACTAATTCGGCTTGAGTTGCTTTGAGAATTTCTAGGGTATGCGACAATTCTTGGGTGCGTTCTTCTACTTTTAGCTCCAAAGTTCGGTTGTAATCTTCTAATTGTTCGTAGAGATTGGCATTTTCAATGGAGATGGCGGCTTGAGAAGCAATGATTTTTAAAGTTTCGATGCGTTGGGGGGTAAATGCGCCGATCGCCAGATTATTTTCTAAGTATAAAATGGCAGTTAGTTTGCCTCGATCGAGCAGGGGAATGCAGAGGATTGATTTGGGTTTAGTGGCGGTAATGTAAGTATCGCGGGTAAATTGTCCTTCGGCGGCGGCATTATTTAATACTACATTTTCGCGGCTGCGAGCGACGTAGTTAACTATGGCGGTTGACAGCAGGGGAATTCCGGTTGCGGGTTCGACGGCATCTACGGGAATGGATTGCAGAATTGTGCGATCGCCCTCTACTGCTGCTGTGGCTTCGATCGCCCAATTCCCGCCTCGATCCAGGATGAGAAAACCTGTTTGGGCGCCTGCATTTGCGATCGCAGTTTGCATCACCTGGTTTAACAATTGTTTGAGGACGATTTCGCCCGAGATAGCTTGGGATGCTTTCAATATGGCGGCAAAATCCAGCACTTCGCCCGATTTGTTGCCTGTTGTAACCCAATCTTGCTGATTGTCTCGGGCATCTGTTCGAGTTGAATCGATCGACTGGAGTGCTAAAAACTGCGGGTATCGCGCTGCCAAATCCTTTACCTTAGCTACAGCCCCCCAGCGCTGATAGGCATAGTGGGCATCTTGCAAGTAGTGACGGGCAATATGATTTTGATTTCTGGCTAAATAAAACCTGCCAGCTAGTTCGTAAGCGAGGGCTTCTTCGTTGAGATATTCGTTTTCGCGGGCTAGGATGATGGCTTTGTCGTAATATTCTCTGGCATCTTTATCGTTGCCTGATACGCGGGCGAGTTCCGCTTCCACTAGATAAAATTTGTGCAGGTAATTCATGGGAGCCTGCTTTGCCCATGTGTCCATTTTTTCTTGTTTCGCAGCTACCTTTGTCAGGATTTCTTCTCTTGCCGTCTCTGAGGAATTAGGATATAGCGCCAGTCGCGCTAACATATCGTACAAATAGACAGCAGGGAGAATAAACAAGGAAGCTGCATTAGCTGAATATTCTTCAAAGCTGTCTGCATTCTCAACAGCTTGCTGAAATTCCTCGAAAATATAACAGAGGATAACTTTATGTGAATAAGCGTGCATGAGCGCAGTTCGATCGCCACTTGCTTGATGAACTGGTATCATCTTTTGTTCATCGTATACTTCACCAATCAAACAGCAGGGATTTTCTACTTGTTCGATCAAGTTCAGGATTGCCTGCATATAGATTTGAGTCCAATGACTGTATGCTTCCTGCTTAGTTTGATTAGTAACTTCAATTGCTTTCGCCATCTCTTTTTTTGCATCGATCAGCTCTACACCGCTGAGGTACAAAGCGAAAGCATAGCTAAGTCTAATGCTACTAGCATATTCAATATCTCCAGTTTCTATTCCATTTTGATAAGCTTCTATGCAAAAAGAAGATGTGTCTCTGAGAGGATCATTCCAATGCTTGAGAAATCCCTTATATATTGCATAAACTCTTGTTTTGAATGTTTTATCTTTGAATCGTTCTAGTAATTTCAAAGCAAGTTGACCGAACTGATAGCCAGCGTCCAGCTCTCCTGACGAGCAGAGGATCAGCCCATAACCTATGTATGGATAAGCAGAGCTAGCAGAATTACCATACTGAATCGATAAATTCACCTGTCGGCACCAAATTAACAAGCTCAATTGATTAATTGCGACGAACGCAGGACTCAACAAGTAGTTCATCACCCGCATAGCTGCTAGTTTATACGGGTCGGTCATTGGCGGTAAGTCAATTAACTCCTGGGGTTGCCTGCCTGCTAAGGCAAATTTTATCTGCTCCATCTCTTGTGCCAGATCGGATTGGTTCGGTCGTTGCGGTAATTCTACCCCAAGTAATTTCAGAACTTCTAGCCCAATTTCGATCGCCTCCATAAATTTCGTTTGGGCGCAATAAGCTTGTATTTTAATTTCATAGACTTTTACTTTGTCTAACAGCGTTTGGGCTTTTTGCAAAACTACCCCAGATAAGCGCTCCATTTCATCGTAGTTAGCAATTGTATAAGCTACTTCTGCTGCTTCTAAATACAAATCTAAGGTAAGGTTGTACTGCTGCGACCAACTCTTTTTATTTAACAAAGTTAAGCCGAGCGTAAGGTAATTGAAAGCGGGTTGACTAGCCGCTGAAGATTTGGCTTTTTTACCTGCCTGTAAGTTTAAGCGAGCTAACTCGTATCGCTCTATTTGTCGAGCGATTAGTGTGCGGCCTTTGTTTAACTGATTGACAATATCAAACAGCTTCTGTGACAATTCTTCAGATGATGTATTTTGGAGTAACAACCTTCCCACTCGCAGATGTACTGACTGTCTATCTGCTTCGGAGATGAGAGAGTAAACTGCTTGTTGAATGCGATCGTGGGCGAATTTGTATTCTGCAACTAACCGATCGGACAAACCTGCTACATCAAGTTCCGCCAACTGATAGGCACGGCTGAGGGGCAGGATGAGGTCGGATTGAAGTGCTGACTGTAAATCTGTTGCTGTTGCTGGGAGAGATTTTTCATAGATAATTGCCAGTGTTTTTAAGTCAAACTGATTCCCCACGCAAGCTGCTAATTTTAATACTGCCTGAGTTGCTGTCGGGAGTTTTTTGACATTGTTTACAGTCAGATCTAAAACGTTATCGGTCAGGGGTTGTGCTTTGATTTGTTTTAAGTCCCACTGCCATTGCTGAGATTTGTAGTTAAAAGACAACCATGCTTCAGAATGCAGTGACTTTAAGAATTCATTGATGAAAAACGGATTACCACCAGTTTTTTGCTGGAGCAATTCGGCAAGTGGCTTAGCATTTTTTGATTCCGCAAAAAGCGTATCAACTAAAAGTTGCGTAATATCGGTTAAGGCTAAAGGTGCCAGCAATATTTTATTAATGGTTGTTACTTTTGCTTTGGCAATATTTTCCAAAATTTGAGTTAGCGGATGCGCCTCGGTTACTTCATTATCGCGATATGCGCCCATGAGAAATAGATATTTATTATCTGCTACTGTCATCAGCAGTTGAATTAATTCCAGCGAGGCTATATCTGCCCACTGTAAGTCGTCTAAGAAAATTACTAATGGATGTTCGGGCTGAGTAAATGTATTAATAAATTTTTGCAAAACCCGATTAAAGCGATTTCTCTGTTCTGCTGGCGGGAGATCTGGTAGGGGTGGTTGGGAACCAATAATTAGTTCTACTTCAGGAATAACTTCAACGATTACCCCTCCAGCTTCCCCTAATGACCCTTGTAACTTCTCTCGCCATTTGCTAATTTCTGCATCGCTTTCTGTTAGTAACTGCCGCACTAACGAACGAAATGCCTGAATTAAGGATGCGTAGGGAGTATCTCGTTGAAATTGGTCAAACTTACCAGCAATAAAATAACCGTGTTGGCGAGTCAGTGGCCTATATATCTCCTGGATTAATACTGTTTTTCCAATCCCAGAATATCCAGAAACCAGCATCATTTCACTGGTTCCTTGGCTGACTCGCTCGAAAGCAGCTAATAGGGCAGAAATTTCCCGCTCTCGCCCGTACAGTTTTTGGGGAATTTGAAATCGATCGGAAATCTCGTGCCGATCGATCGGGAAAGGGTCAATTTGCTCTTTGCTGTGCCATTGTCTGAGACATTCTTGTAAATCTGCCTTTAGCTGATATGCCGATAAGTAGCGTTCCTCAGCATTTTTTGCCATTAATTTCAACACGATCGCCGAAATAATTGGTGGAACTTCTGGTTTGAGTTCGTGCGGTGGGATAGGTTGTTTAGCAATATGACAATGGACTAATTCCAAAACATCATTCCTAGGGAAAGGTAACTGTCCGGTTAGTAATTCATAAAAAGTTATCCCCAGCGAGTAAAAATCAGTGCGGTAATCGATCGATCGATTCATGCGACCTGTTTGTTCTGGCGAGATATAAGCTAGCGTTCCTTCTAACACGTTCGGGTTAAGAAAGGTTGGGTTTTCTCGCGACAGTGTTGTGGAAATTCCAAAATCAATTAGCTTCAGCTTACCTGTCTGCTGATTGAAAATAATATTTGATGGGTTAATATCTTTGTGGATAATATACTGCTGGTGAACCTGACCCAGAATGTCAACAATCTCAATGGCCAGATTGAGAAATTCAGCAATTGTAAATTGCTTCTTAGCGATTATCTGATTGAGGGATTCGCCGCCAAAATCTTCTAACTCAATTACCCAGTGATTTTCTAGGTTTTGGAATCTGTAAACATCTATGACGCCTGGTAAGTTAATGTTTTGGGTTATTTCATACTCTCGCTTAAACCAGGCAATTTTTTCAGGGGAAGGATAGGCTTGTTTGAGCATTTTTAGGATAACAGGCAGATTGTCTGCTTGCCGATATCCGCGATAGACTAAGGAGTTACTGCTCTCATGCAGTTTTTCAGTAATTTGGTAATTGTGCATAGTAAGGTTTTTATGATAAAAAACCGCAACAAGTGCGGTTTGAGATGGTCAAATATCAATCTACTTTCCCAAGTGTAGAAAATTATTAGTGGTTTGACTTCAAATCCACATTCTAGTCAGAGTCAGGTTCGGGGTCTGGCGGTGGAGAAGGAGGAAAAGGGTCTGGATCTGGCAAGGGATCGCGGCCGGGATCGACTAAAGTAATAGCAAACGGAACTCGTTCCTCTGCAAAGATTGCGGCAATTGTAGCATTTTCACCACTCATCATTGCGGTTTGTTCTGCTTCCGTTAAACCCACTTCGTCCATTAAGGAACTGGGGTTATTGATGAAAGCACTTTGTTTCTTGGGGTCAAGTGCTAAATCTGTTAATAAATCCAATAGGTTACTCATGGGATATTCTCCTAAATCTCTCAGGTCGCGAACAGTGAAGAACTAAACTAATCGTCATTAATTTTTTCAGTTGATTTTCTGGCAATTAAGGGTTTCATTAATTGGGTTCAGAAAATTTTAACACTATTCCATCATCGTGCAACTTTTTAAATATCTTTGCTCTGTCTTCATGTGAAAACACTGGAGTTTGATAAAGCCTTTCTGTAACGTAGTAAGGATTGATGAGGAATGCAAGCTCTAGATAAGCTGTTTCTGTACCAATATTACTTTTGTTTCCCAGAAGATGGCTTACTTCACAAAGAAAGAAAAGAATATAACTCCACATCTCTGTCAGCTCAAAGTTTTTCCATAGCCATAATTGTGCCTCTGTTTTTTTTACACCTAAATCAGGTTGTTTTATCACATCTTCTAAAACAAGCTTCTTTAATCTATGTCCCTCCTCAGCATGACTATTTATCAATTTCAACTGTTCTATACTAACTGACGGTTTTGGAACATTAATTTGATGTCGCAATAGCTTTTTACATTTTTGGCAAAACTCCACTTCTGTATCTTCAAAAAACTGCTCTAATTTTCTGTGAATATTTTTAATGTCATTTGGTTTTAATGACCCTCTTTCTTCCTTCTTTTGGTTAGCCTCAATTATGGTGAGAATTAGCTTAGCCATCAAGTCACCTGGACTAAGTATCAAAGCTTGTTGGAGAAAAGCGATCGCCCTAACGTAGTGTCTTTTTTTATCCTCTGGGTCTGATTGTTTCTTGGTCAAATAAAAAGACAAGAAAGCGTGTTCGTAAAGATTTACTCTGCCACTTTTTAAGAATGGAACGGGAGAAGAAGACTGTTGCATAATCTCCATATTCGGAGCTATTACAGCTTCAACTTCCACATCCCAGAATGAATTTTCGTAGTCTTGAGCCAATCTGTAAACTGTCGATCGCATACCCCATGCCCAAGCGTATGTAGGCATGAGTTCAATCGCTCTGTTAAGGCATTTCAAAGCGTCTTCTGCGTGTTGTTGTATCTTTTCTTTTCCGCAAGAATTCTCTGGATTAGGTTGCTGAGATATCGGCTCATTCAGGAATTGGCTGATACCCTTAGTTATATACAGGCGATGGGTTGCCCCCAAGTGAGCTAATGCCCACGCGTAGTTGCAGTCTTCTGGCGATCTAGCATCAAGCGCTTTTTGGAAATTATCTATAGCTAATTCAACATATTCTGGCCTTTTGTTATTTTCCGTAATTGCTCGAAGACGATAGGTTTCACCTAGCTGTGCATGAGCCCAGAAATACCTATCGTTTTTGTCGATCGCTTTCTTTAAATAATGTTCTGCTTTCCCATAATCCATCAAATGGTAATAGGTTGCTCCTAAGTGAGCATTAACCCAAGCATTGTCAGGATACATTTGGAGTTGTTCAAAGATCTCGATCGCCTGTTCGTAAGCCCCTGACAAGCGAAGAGTTTCTGCTTGTTGAGCCATCATCATATCGCTGATATCCATCTGCATAAAATTATCCTGAAAAGACACTTGATGTTTAATTACTTGAAATTTGTTTTCTCAAACACTTAACTTGCGAGCAATGCCAGAGTTTTCGGGTGATCCCGCCACTCCAACCAAGCCGGATCGTGGCCGACTAACTCAATGGCTTCATCATTAATCGGAATAGCTTCCTGCAAATACTGCCATGCTCGATCGCAGTTACCTTCCAAAATTTCTAAGCCGCAGAGGCGATACAGAATATTTCCCCGATCGCCCGTTTCCCATTGAGCAAGCAAAGCCGTTCGCGATCGCTCGATTTCGCTTGCTGCTTTGTCCAATCCCTGCCAGCGCGCCTTAGATATTGCGATACAGTACAAAGCTGTAGTATCGTCAGCAACCTCTAGCAACCTTTGTTCGCAACAGGCGATCGCCTCAGAATATTGGCCGTCATAGCAAAAGATTAATCCTTTCTCAATCAGCCAATTTTTCCCACCAAAAATGGTTTTGTCAAAGGCGACTGTTCGATCGAAATCAATCAGCGATTGCTTGTAGCACTTCATCAATTCATAGATGCGGCAGCGATAAGCCAGCGCCCAAACGTAATCCGATTGATGCTCGATCGCTCGATCCAGATCGGTCAGTGCCTTTGTGTAGTATGCTTCTCCCAGAAAGCGGTAAGTTACGCCTCGATGCGCGATCGCCCAAATATAATCCGGATTGAGTTCAATGGCGCGGTTGAAATCTGCTAGAGCCTCCTCATAGCGTTTCATCAGATAATAGGTTTCGCCTCGGTGCGCGATCGCCCAAGCACTGTCAGCCTGCAACTCGATCGATCGGTTGAAATCGTCTAAAGCTGCTTCAAAATGTCCCGTCAGCCGCTGGTTTTCACCACTATGAGCCAGAGCCTTAGCATCGTCAGGGTTTTGTTCTATATAAAGCGACCTTACCACATTTTTTCTCCTCTAACACATACACTTTTTGTCCAGCAGATAAAAAGTGTAGTTTTTACTACATTCTCTTGGCAAAATACCTTAAGTTTCTTTAACAAAAGACATACCCAACCGCGCCATCATTTCACTGTTTACAGGTGCTGGCGCTTGAGGCGGAACGTAAAGTGTCGAAACTAAAGTAACGCGAATTCCTGCCAGTTTAGACAGAGGAATATGCTGGATAACTGGCTCGCAAACCGGATAATAAACTGCTGCTTCGTAAACAATTATTTCGTGTTCAGAACCATAGTATGTTTCTAACACTTCAGCTAACACCGTTAGGCCGCGCAGTTGGCTTTCTTCCCGATAAAAACCCAGATTGCCGATCGTCGCAATCTGCCACAAAATTAAAGCACTGGTTGGGTCAAATTTACGCTGCCGAATCAGAAAGTCAGTGGCTTCAAAACTTTGACATCCGTTGCGCCCTGGGTCAAGACCCAAGTCAGCAAACAAGCAATCTTCCGCTGAAATTCCCGGTAACATTTGCGCCCTAAAACCTTCACGACGCGCCTGTTTAATCGCTGCATGGGTGGGGTCAGCAAAAACGCCCGGATGACCGTAAAAAACAGCACACACATTCAATCCCTGACGAACTTCAGCCAAAATGCGATCGACCATCTCCCGATATGTCTCTCTGCGCCGCTGATTGTCGGTATTGTAAGGCAGGGCTTGGGCCGTGGCGTTGAGTGTATGCAGCCATTTTCCAGTAATCGGGTCAGCTACAGCGAACAAAACCTTGTCGGCTTGCTCGATCGACGCCTTTGCAGCTAAGGTCAGATGACCAACCAATTGAATCCCGGTACCAACAACAGTTAAAGAACCCGTTTTCAAACGCAACCTCCTCCAATGCTACTGAATCGATAGCCAAAATACTCCCAATACAACTGGCAACTCACCGCCGCCAGATTGCCTTGTAAATTTACCAACCCCATACCTTCCAACTTAGAGGCCTCCACTAAACCCAACTCTACAGGTATACTGCTTTTCACCACTCGCACAAAGGCTGCTAGCAATTCAGGCTCCTGTTGTAGGTTCCACAATTCTCGTTGTAAGCGATCGCTATAAATTCCCGCTGCAATACCAGAGGTTTGCAGCACTTGCTCGGGAGTCACATCTCCGAGCCCAATATGATAAAGAGCTAATCGTATTAAATAGGGATTTCCGTTTACCAAAGCCACCAGTTGTTTAGCATTTTCAGCAGACAAATCCAGTCCTTGCCGTTTGGCTAAATTCTGTACTTGCTCGCTATTGAATGGTGGCAGTCCGATCGGTAGCCCGACATTAAACGGCGATCTATTCGCACTCAGCGGAATATATATCTCAGCCGAGTGCACTACGACTAACCGCAGTTTTCGCCAAATTTCCCGATTCTTTGCTTCCTCGTGCCAACTTCGCAAAAGCCCGAAAAAGTCGCTCGCCAGGTTGGAATAGGGAAACAAGCGATCGATATCGTCTAAAGCTAAAACTATAGGCTTATCTGTTGCAGCCAGCAGATACTCCTCAAAATACATCTTGCAACTAAGCTGACTGCCAAAAAGTTCATCCCAATATTCCGCCATCTGATTTTCCAGTTGCAAACCCAAACCGACGTTGGCACAAAACCACCGCAAGAATTTATCTAAATCTAGGACGATTTCTCTATCTGCTAACTGAAAATTTATCGCAATCGTTTGATAGCCTTGCTCGGCAGCTTTCTCTAGAATCCTTGCCATGAGGGAGGTTTTCCCCATCCGCCTGGGAGCTTGGATGCGGATTAGCGCTCCCGGTTGCAAAATTGTCTTGTAACACTGAGATTCAATTGGCTGACGCTCCACATAAAAAGACGAATCCAGGGGAACTTGGCCTAATGGTAATTCCAACTCTATGTCTTTTTCTGGTTTGGGCGGGGTATGGGATGCTTTAACCCCGTCACTCTGAGGAAACACCCTGGCATAATCACTGGGCTCCAGAATCAGACTAAAAGCGCTGAAGCACCTTTTTAGCGTGTTGCGATCGACACCAGCTTCGCGAGTGTATATTTTCATCACAGTATTCACAGCTAACCGCGTGCGATCGCTTATTTGTTCCAAAGTATACCGATTCCCGCTATTTTGCTCGAATTCTGCCTTTGTTTTGGCTGCCTCTAATTTCTCTAATCCTTGTAGGGTAAGGATTACACCGCGTTGGCGCTTATCTTTTTCTTTGTGTTGAGCTTGTAACACTATCATGTGATGATGATTGATTTCCCAAGATTATAAAAATTTTATCAAGTTAAGCAACTTAGCAGTTAGATAGAAAAACTTACAAATGCGCCAAACCCTAGCTCCGGGGGAGTTTGGTTAATTGCCGATCGCAAATCTTAAGTTGCGATCTTAAATAGCTAAATTTGAGTGGTGCGATCGGTCTCGGCAGTGCAAAATGATACTGTCTGGCTAGCCAATATTATTGGTAAGCCTGAATTAAACTGCGATCGGGTAAAGCAGGTAAAACTGCTTCTACATCCGGCCTATGAAAATTTAGCGTGTAGTTTTACCGAATATTTAGGGTGCTTTACTAAACCCTGGTGTTAAGAAGCAGCTTTGATGGAAAGATCGCGGTGGTGACTACTAACCGCATCCTCAAAGAACACTTGAAGCTTACAACCAGAACAATCGTTACTCATCGCTCTGTCTTTCCTCAGTGGAAAGGCTCGGATTGTCCTTGGCAAAAACTGTCGGGCAGTTGAATTATTGCAAAACTTTTATTAACTTTAGGTATTAGAAATGACATTGGATTCTCAATCATTTACGCTTTCAAAGCAGCGCGATTGCTCGTTAGATCTAATCACAACTTTTTGGCAGCAATGGCAACAGTATCGAAACTCTCTTTACCGTTGCTGTATCAAGTGGATGGGTGGGAACTTTATTGATGCTGAAGATGCACTTAGTCGGGCGATGCTGAAAGCTTGGGAAAAGGTGCAAAAGTATGCAGCGGGCGAAATTGCTAATTTTAAGGCTTGGTTGACAAAACTGACTCATAACCTCTGCATAGATATTTATAGAGAACGCAGTCGGGGTGCGAATCGAGTTGAGGATATAGAAGCGATTCCACAGAAACAAGGACTGGTTTCCTTTGACGATACGCCCCTTTGGGCATTGGAGACTCACGAGCAAAAGATTGTGATTCGCCGTGCAATTGATAACTTACCGCTCAGGATGCGCGAGACGTTTATCCTGCACTTTTATGGGGAACTTTCTCATCAAGAGATTGCCCAACAGCAAGAGATTTCCTACCAGAATGTCTGCAAGCGCATCTCCCAGGCGCGCGCAATTCTGCGAGAGGTATTGAGGGGATATTTTATCGGAGAGGAGAGGGCGGATACGGATAAATCTGTTCCACCGACAGCAACGGAATCGGCAATTGGGGAAATGTCCCAAGGGAATGCAGCAGTTGAAGCGATCGCAGGTGAGACGGTAGTTTCAGTTGCAGTGCAGAAAGTGGAGACTGTGGTGAGTGAGGAATTAATTGAGGTAGTGCGATCGCAGCAGCAGTCGAAGTCGGATTCTGTTGTAGCGACTGCTGACGGGAGGCTATACCAAATCCGGGTTAAAAACCCCTTGATTTTTGAAGATGGGGAGAGGGCGAGATCGGGGAATGGGGAGAAATTAGCTCGCGAACTAAAAAAGAGGGTGAGTAACCCGGATTTAGTATTATACCAATTTAATTTTATCGGCAAACAGATAGTAGGAGCATTCCCCCCGTGGCTGAATTGTTTAGGAGGCATCAGGCGGGGCAAATTACTGGAGAATTTGTGCGATCGTCCCTCTCTCCTCCTGTGTAATGTATTTCATATTTTCACTCCCTTGTCAAGAGTCTCTCAGGAATCAAGATTAGGCTTCGTTTCTTTTGAGTCAAAATTCAGAAACTGATTAGTGTCATCGTCCTTAAGGTATAGAAATGGATACGCAATCAGAGCTTTGGATAGCGACTATGAACTGCGAAAAATTCAACAAATTGCACTGTTCTATTTTGCCAGTATCCCGGCTATACCCCTTATCGCCTTTTGCCGGAGGCATTGTATCATTTATGCACCGGTTAATAGTGCCGGGAAAATTAGATTCTTTAAGTCAGATAGCTGAGTATGTCCTCGTAGCAGCAGCCGAGGCAGCTCTAGATCAAAAAGCATCTTACGGGCTGCGCCTTGCAGTCGATGAAATTGCCACAAATATCATCATTCACGGTTATGAAGAATCTGGTAGAGAAGGGGATTTGGAGTTGCGTGCCGAAATTAGCGATCGCAACTTGACAATTATGATTGAGGATACAGCAGTCACCTACGATCCCCTCGATCGAGCGCTACCTGATGACTTAGACAAACACCCGCACGAAAAAAAGATTGGAGGACTCGGAGTTTATTTAGCTATTCAAAATGTAGATGAATTTGCTTACGAGTGGCTGGGAAATCGCAATCGCAATATATTTACTGTCCATCGTACAAGTCACAGTTAGGACAAGATCTCCAGAGGATGCGACCGACATAATTTAAAACTAGGGAAAGTCTACTGCTTGTTGAGCTAGCTATCTCTCAAAATAGCAGTAAAACTGTGGGTTATTACCTAAAACAGAGACATTACTTTGCTAGCAGTACGACGAAAAATTCCCAGCACATCCTAATTAAATCATGACTTACGCACTCCGACCTTCATAACCGGGTTTTTTACCGCGATCGAACAACCCGCCAGAAAAATAAGGGTTTTCAGCTTTGATAAAATTCAAAACCATCCAACAACAGAAACCTGCGGGAATCCGCTGCGGTTGGAGCAGTAATGAGCCTTTATCAAAAACCCTGCCAATTGAACACACAAATTATCTAATTACCAGCATTATGACCATTCCTAACTACAACGAGACCACCTATCTGCAAGAAAATCCAGAAGTGGCAAAAGCCGTAGCTTCTGGCCTTATTCCCAACGGGTTTGAGCATTGGGTAAAGTTTGGTTTTACTGAAAAAAGAAAGCCACAAATTTCATTCAACGAGCAATTTTATCTAGATGCTAACCCCGAGGTAGCAGCAGCAGTTGCCAAGGGTAGTTTATCAAGCGGATTTGAACATTATGCGCGGTTTGGAGCGGCTGAAGGTCGAAAACCAGTTGCCAGTACCACACCCACAGGCCCTAAACTTCAAGAAATCTTAAAGCGCGGGTTTGTGCGGGTTGCAGTTAACGACGATGCGATCGGATTTAGCAAGCGGGAATCCGACGGTTCATTTAGTGGGATTGGCATTGATTTTAGTCGCGCCTTAGCCACCGCTTTGTTCGATAACCCGAAAGCAGTAGAATTCGTAGTCGTCGAGGCGGGCAAAGACTTTAACAGCGTAGCCAGTGGCGCAGTCGATATTGCCGCCACTTTGCCCACTCAATCTATGCTCCGCGATGGCAGTTTAGGAGTAGATTTTTCGCCTACGGTTTTCTTCGACACTCAAGCGGTATTGGTGCGCGGTAATAGTGGAATTAGTTCTGTTAAGCAGTTACCAGGAACAACCATCGGCGTATTAGCAGGAACGCGCTCTCAGCAAAATTTAATAGATGTCGCCAAACGTGCCGGAATCGCCCTCAACATCCAAACTTTTCCTTCTCAAGATACCTTATTTGCTGCCTACGATGCGGGGAAATTGGGCGCTGTTTCCATTAATCGCGGGGTGCTGAGCAATCGCATTCCCACCTTATCCAATCCGGGAAATCAAGTCATCCTGGATGAAGCCATTTCTAAAGAGCCTTTAGCACTCGTCGTGCCGGAAAATCAGTCTGAATGGGCTGATGTGGTGCGCTGGGTGGTCAGCGCTCCCATCCAAGCCGAATTCTTTGGTATTAACTCCCAGAATGTGAATGAATTTCTTAATAAAAATTCCGCCACCAAGAGCTTCTTAGGCGTGGAAGGAAAGTTAGGAGAATCCCTGGGACTCAAAAATGATTTTGCGTTGAAAGTTATCAAACAAATTGGTAATTACGAAGAAATTTACAATCGCAATTTCAATCCCAAAGTGCTGCCGCGCGGGCTCAATGAGCTAATGTTTGTCAAGCCTGGGGGACTGCTTTATTATCTACCCTTTTCGGGGACTGACCAATTAACCGTGCCCTTGGTAAATAACGACAACCGCAACGTTTTACAGGAAGTGTTAGACCGGGGTTTCGTGCGTGTCGGGGTGAGAAATGACGCGCCAGGAGTTGGTTTTGCTGACTCCAAGGGCAACTTCAGCGGATTTGATGTGGATTTTGGTCGGGCACTAGCAGCTTCCCTATTTGGCAACCCCAACGCAGTGGAATTCGTGATTCAGAAAACTGGTCCTCAGCGCTTCAGCGATGTCGCCAATGGCATCGTTGATGTAACTAGCCGCAATGCCAGCCACAACCTCAAGCGGGATGCTTTGCTGGGGGTAGATTTTGCCCCCATTAATAGTTACGATGCTCAATTTGTGGTAACACCAACCGCCAGCGGAATTACCTCTTTTGAACAGCTTGCCGGTCGCCGAATTGGCGTGAGTGCAAATACCAATTCTGAGGTAACCCTGCGAGAAAAGCTGAAAGCTGCGGGCATTAATGCGGAAGTCGTAGCCTTAAATAGCTTGGAGGCCCTATTCGATCGTTATATCAAGGGCGAATTGGATGCGCTCACCGGCAATGGGAATCTGATTATCTCTAGTCTTCTCACCTTACCCCCCGACCAGCGAGACAAACATCAGCCATTTCCCGATGTTTTGGGAGAGGAGCCTTTAGCAATGGTGGTGGACGAGAATCAATCCCAGTGGAAGGATGTGGTAACAGGCGTTACTTATTCTGTTTATGAAGCGTTAGAGCTGGGTTTAACTTCTGAAAATGTGCGCCAGCAAATCAATAGTTCCGATCCAGTTGTCCGCCGCTTTTTGGGAGTGGAAGGAACTGTGGGTGAAAGTCTGGGTTTGTCGAATAATTTCGCTTTGAATGCGATTTCCGCAGTGGGGAACTATCAAGAGATGACCGATCGCAACTTCCCAGGTATTAGTTTGATGATAGCGCCTTATACCGAGGGCGGTATCGTTTTCTCAGTTCCTTTTGCTTGATTTTGCTGAGTCGGGGTGATTGATGAATCACCCTGACAACAATCAACCTTGAATATTGGCTAACGATACTGAATCGAATCTTTAGCCGGATAATACCAAATCCGGGTTTACCACCCCCGTTATTGTCATTGCGAGCGACAGCGAAGCAATCGCAAAGACTCTGCTAATAACGGAGGATTTATAAAGGGGATGGATAACCCGGATTTAGTATAAATACTCAGATCGCACTGAGCTAGATTTTTGCCGGATTGGGGTGCAACGAAAAAAGGAATAGAGGAATGTTCCTTCACATCTATCTTTCACCACTTTTAAAATCATGTCAAATTCTCAATCAGTTAGTGCAAAAGACATTTGGGGTTCTCCAGAAGATATGGAGAAAGCATTTTGGCAGCTATGGGAACAGAATCGAGATTATCTTTACCGTTGCTGTGTCAAGTGGATGGGGGGGAATCCTACTGATGCCGAAGAGGTGCTCAGTCGCGCCATGCTTAAAGCTTGGGATAAATTGCCAAACCATGCCGAAAAAATCACCAACCTCCGAGCTTGGCTGATTCGCTTAACCCATAATCTATGTATAGATATACACCGAGAACGCCGCCGGAAAGCAATGCAGATGGAGGATATTGAAGAATTAGCTGCTACAGGAAATTCAGCAGTTATTTCTGGTTTGGACTCTCCTGAAGAGGCACTTCTACATCATGAGTTGGGACATTACATTCGCCGCGCTATTGATACTCTTCCTTCTCGATTACGCAATCCGTTTATCCTGCGTTACTGCCACCAAATTGCCTATCAAGATATTGCCCAAAAACTTGCTCTCTCGCTCAATAACGTTTACAAGCGCATCCAACAGGCGCGAGAGATTCTGCAAAAGCGTTTGAGCAGGTATTTGTCAGGGTTGGATGATGCTCTGTTAGATTTCTCCGAGTCTTCTCAAAAGGGGGAAGTTGCCCCGATCGCAGATGAATTTACTGTAGGGGTAGTGCAAGAGTGCCTACCCTGTCAAGATTCTGGGGCGGGGGGATTGCCCCTACAATCCGATGAAACGATCGCCCCACCCGCGATCGCCCCCATCCCTCAGAACATTGGCGAGACAATTAATTATCAGGTAACAGCATCATGTCTAGAAACACTACACTCCGGGTGGTATCCCTCACTCAGTCCTCTGGGGTGGAGTTGAATGCTTACCTGGTTGCAGACTCGAAGCCAACCAGACAAGAGCAGAAGCTGAAAACATTAAGTGAGTACGTGCAGCAGTTTCCCTCTGGGTGGAAGAAACGGTTGGAATTGGCGAATCTGCTGTCTGAAATGGGTCAGATCGAGCAGGCGGTTGAGGAATATCGCCAAGTAATCGATCGGCAGCAACCACCATCGATCGGCGTCCGCTTGCAATTGGCAAAACTCTTGCAGCTTATGGGACAAGAGGTTGAGGCAGCAGCGGTTTATGAAAGTGCCTCGGCGAATGCACGCAATGAGGCGACTCGACAGCATATCAGCGGAGCGATCGCACTCTGTAGAGGTGATACTCAGGCAGGGATACTCGCTTTTGAGTCGGCGGCTTCCCTTGAACCTCACAATGCAGCTCACTGGCTGGCGTTGGCCCAGGTGCAGGTGGGGAGAGGCGATGCGGTTGCAGCTTTGCGAGCCTTTGATGCCGTTTTGTCACTGCACCCAGAGGATATTGTCGCGTCGATCGGCAGCTATGACGCTCTGGTGGCGGTGGGGAACGTGCGCCAAGCGCAGCAGCGGTTGAGCAAAGCGCTAGAGGTGGCTCCGGGTGATTTTGGGGTACTCAAACGACTGGCGGATACTCGTTGCCGGATGAGATTGGTATCGGGTGAGGAGGGGAAGCAGACTAAAAAGACGATCGCTTCTGTGCTGCAACTGGCTCCTGATGCGGCGGACGGTCATGAGTTGCTGGCATATTATCACTTTTTCCGGGGGGAGTCGGCTAACGGGGTTGCGGTGTTGGAAGGTTTTACCGAGGAACACCCGAATCATCCGAGGGGTTGGTATTCCTACGGGCGTTACTTGTTCCACACGGGGGAATATCAGAGGGCGGCGGCGGCGATGCTGAAAGCTTATCGTCTGTATCCCCTGGATTGTGAAATTTATCGGGCGTTGTGCGAGATTTTGCCCGCTGCGAGGATGACTTCTTCCCCAGCCTCTCTCGATCGCCCCCAGCCCACAGCGCAGTTTCATTCTCACCAAAAACGTGAATTTTGTAGGGGTAGTGCCCCCGTGCCTACCCCCGACCCAGACGATTCGATCGGCAGGTCAGACCAAGAGGGCCGGCACGGGGGCACGGCCCCTACGGAAAATCAAACAGCCCTGGGGGATTTAGGGCGATCGAACCGTGAAGTAACCCTGACATCAATAGTAGAAGAGATGCTCGATCGTTTTCCCGATCGCTGGAGTGTTTGGACGACGGCGGGGCGGGTGTTGGTGGAAAGTTTTCAGGAGATCGATCGGGGGTGTGCTGTCTCTGCGAAGGGGACGCAACTTGAGCCGCAGTTACCTGATGCTTGGTTTGCTCACGGGCGGGTGTTGGCATTGGCTCTCAAACACCGGGCGGCGGTGGAGGCTTTGGCGCAAGGATGGGAGTTGTTACCAGAAGAGGGGGGTTATCTGCAATCTGTATCTGCTGCGGTGTGGCTGGGGGAGAGTTATGGAGTGTTGGGGGATGAGGTGGCGAGCCGGAAATGCTTGGAAAAGGCTTGTCAGTTTGCTCAGGAATTGATGGAGTTTGACCCGGCTATGGCTGGTTACTGGCGAGGGAGGGCGTTGTTGGGCTTGGGGGATGTGAGGGAGGCTGTGGAGGCCTATCGAAGTGCGCTGAGTCGGCGGTTGCTCTACCCTTTTCGCGGTGAGGTTGAGGAGGCTGTGAAACGGTTGAAAGGTAAGAGGCGAAAGGGCGATCGTGCTAAAGCGTAGATCCTTGACTTCTTAGGGAAGTCGGGGATCTGAACCTCTGAGAGTGCATTAAGTTAGGAAAAAACAGCCTCTAACTCGAAAAATTCAGAAATTGACCTCTGGATTCGTCTTATAGGTGTAGAGACAAAAATAAAATTTTGTCTCCACAGAAAGCACATCAAATTCATCTAAAAAAGGAGAAAAATAATGCTATTTAGATTTCGTTATTAAAAGTAAAAATCAGTTCTGAGCGAAAATCGCTCGGTAATTGAAAATAGATGTAGGGTAGGCACTGCCGTCAGCGCCTATCCTACATCTTTTGTTGCTGATGTTAATTCAATGACAAAATCTAGTGCAATGGGTGGAAATTATAGTTCTTGTGTTTGAGGTGGTTTCATGGGGTGCATTGAGTTAGGAAAAAACAGCGCCTAACTCGAAAAATTCAGAAATCGATCTCTGGATTCGTCTTAAGGATGAACAACAAAAAAAAGGATACTTTATGAGCGCTTGTGCATTACAAACATTCAGTAACATTACTCAAAACCTTCTGGATTGTTTAGAGGCAGCAGCTAGATCCCAAGGATATAATATTTCGGGCAAGAGTGGTTCATATACTCAGGATGGATTCACGGTCACATGGAATTATAATCCATCGAATGAAACACTTCAAATTCAATGTATAGATAGCCCTTGGTATGTTCCCTGTAGCGTGATTAACGGTCGAATACACGATTTAGCTGAGCAATATATTTCACAATGTTCACCTGGATATACAGTAACAGCCTTAATTTAAGGGCTTGTGAGCCAATCGATTCCTGGGAGATCGCGTAGAGTGTCTTCTGTTTGATATTTTAACCTTTGATAAGGAAGTGCAATCGCACTCCACCTATCCCAAAATGATTTTTTCAGTTAGGAATCGTTAGTCGAGGCTTTTGTCAACTCTAGAAATTCAGAAATTATCGCTGGTAATCGTCTTCAGAGTGTAAAGCATTTTTAGGAGTAAAAGTCTGACGCAACCCTTAAAGGCGATCGCGCCTCAACACACTCTAATTCAGGAGTCAAGAGAGCATTGCTTCTTTAACCACCTTCCATTTACTTGCCTCACATCTGCTATTTAAAACAGCAGAATAAAGAGAAATAATCCGAGCTTAAAATAATAGCATCGGATTATTTCCTGTTGATTTATTTGTGTTTTTCGGTAAGATAAAGTTTGTGTAAACTCTGTTTCTTAAGCTTGACAAACCTATTAAATCTCGACTAATATTGAGAAAGTTGAGGACAAAAACTCAATCAAGACAACAAGTAAGCTAACAACAAAAAGGAGAGAAATTGTGCGATTCCGTTATTTTTAACTTAAAAGTTAATCAGTAAAATCCTAGTGATGGTGCTGAGAAATTACAACTGAAAATCCCTGTAGGGTGAACAATGCCCACCCTGCTTAATAAGAAGGCTATCCAATTGAAATTGCACAAGTCAAAGTATAAATCTTGCCTGTAGACAAACTCCCATAACTCATGGAACTGATTTGGTTCTTTAAAACCCTCAACAAATATATTGCCTCCTACAAATGGCAATTCATTTTACTCTTTATCTGCCTGATATGCGACGCAGCATTTGATTCAGTCTTCCGAGCCAGCTTAAAATTTATCATCGATGCCGCCATCGTTCCCCAAAACTATAGTCTTCTGGTTCTAATCCTGTCATTGCTAGTCGTGGGAGCAATTCTATATGCCTGCATCGGTTTGCTAGGAATTTTCCTAGGAGCGCGTTTGGGCATTTTAATCACTAACAATATCCGATACTCTCTATTCGAGCATCTCCAACGCCTTTCAATGGAGTTTTTTGGACGGCGTTCAGCCGGGGATATTGTCAATTGTCTGATCGCCGATGTCCAAAAGGTGGAAAATGGTGTAATTACAATGGGGCTGACAGTTGTTGTTTTACAACTGTCTAACTTCCTATTTTCTATGGTTTTCCTCTTCCTCCTCAACTGGCAATTAGCCCTGCTCAGTTTAATCGGTTTAACTATCTGTACCATTGCTCCAGCAAAAATTGCCAGCCTTGCCACCGAAGTCGGCTATAAGTTGCTGCAAAAAGAAGGACAGATTGCCAGCGTTATCGAAGAGAATATCCTCTCGCAAACCGTTGTCAAGATATTCGGGCTGGAGAACCAAATGACTGAAGATTTTGCCACCGATTTGAATGACTTAAAACAGGTTTATGTCCGGGCAACCTTTCTCTCCTACTTAGTGCAGAAAGTCCCCATGATTGGTTTTGTCTTGACGCAGCTTATCGTTTTAAGTATCGGTGCTGTCATGACATACCAGAATATCATTTCCGTAGGCACCCTTGCCTCCTTTCAAGTTTTAATGCTAGGGTTGAATCTCAATATTCTTGGTTTAACTTCGTCAATACCGGCATTTATTGATGGAGTGGCAGGGCTGCAACGCATCAGCGATATCTTATCAGAAACTCCGGCGATTCAGGATGCACCAGGCGCGATTGATTTACCTCACTTTTTCAGCGATATTTACTTTGACGATGTTACCTTTAGCTACTCCCAAGATAGAGGAGGAGTGAAAAATCTATCCCTGAAGATTCGCCAAGGAGACTTTGTGGTATTTGTCGGTCAAAGTGGAGCAGGCAAAAGTACAATTGTCAACTTGCTAACGCGATTTTACGATCCAGATAAAGGACGCATTCTGTTTGATGGAATTGATTTACGTCATGCCACAGTACGCTCCCTCCGTTCTCAAATTGGACTGGTTTCTCAGGATGTAATTCTGTTTAATTGCTCGGTGCGAGACAACATCCGCATGGGCTATCTACAAGCCACTGACGAACAAGTCGAAGCCGCAGCCAAAGCCACCGAGATTCACGAATTTATTTTGTCCTTACCCCAAGGCTACGACACACCTGTTGGTGACAGGGGCGGACAGTTATCAGGGGGACAACGCCAAAGAATCGCCCTGGCGAGGGCGTTGGTGAGAAATCCAGCAATTCTAATTCTCGATGAAGCCACATCCGCCCTCGATCCCGCCACGGAAGCCAAAATCCTCACCACCATCGAGCGCATTACCAAAGAACGCACGGTGATTTTCATCACCCACCGCATGGCTAATGCGTTGCGTGCGGATGTCACGTATGTGATGGAAAACGGCAGATTGGTGGTGAGTGATTGACACGCAGATTTAACTTGTACTGAACATTTTGGAGTTGAAAATTATGACCGATACAAATGATTACAAATGGCTAATCCCCTCTTCTCAAAACCTTGGCTCGAAATCACTTGAAGAAGAGAAAGCTCTCTGGGATAACAACCACGAAGATTATACCAACACCGCTTTCAGCATTACCCAAAACCCCAAAATCTGCAAAAACTTAATCCGTCCAGAGCGTTCTCCCGGCTATGATATTCCCAACTCGCCTGACATCAAAGTCCTAATTCCCGGTTGCGGCTCGGAAATTTATCTTCAGAAGACTTTACTAGAATTTTGCCCCCAAATTGGACAAATCTACTGTACCGATTTTTCCAAAACAGCGATTGAAAAAGCACGAGCAGATTGGGGAAAAGCAGATGGAGATGCCCGACTCAACAACCAGCAAATCGTGTTTGAGGAAGTAGACTCCACGCGAATCATCGAACAAAAACCGGAGTGGAACGATAAATTTGATTACGTGCTCCTCGCAAATTCTGTGGTTTCCAGTGAGGATAAAACCAACCGCCAGATGATTCGGGAATTTGGTAAAGTTCTCAAGCCCAGTGGCAAGATATACGGATATTTTCCAACTACCTTATGCTTCTTAGAAATTGCCTATTTTAGTCGCAAACACGCTCACTGTGTTACAGAGGGATTTATCGATGTATACTGCAATAAAGTTTGGGACGCTGAGTGGCAAGATGCCCAGATTTATTACACTCCCTTGCGTTTGAATCGCATCTTTAAAGAAGCGGGATTAAAACAACTTTGTTTGGAGATGGAGTTTTTGGACTATGAGCCTTTTGTTTCGATGTTTAAAGCTCAGATCCAGCATGACGATCCGGATATTTTTCTCTGGCATCTTCTGGTCCGTTATGAAAAGTCCTAAACGCACTTGGGCGAAGCATTGAGGGAGATGCTTCGTTTCACTCAGCATGATACATAGGCTGTGGGTAATTAGGGACACTCCAAGAGCCTTTCGGAGTGTCAACTTAACATCAAATTTATTGTCGTCATACAAATTAGGTACGTAGTTGCGATGAAAGCGCTCTTTATAATATTAGGAAAGAGCGCTTTCATCGCAACTACGTACCTTTAATTAACCCTGTCTAGCCCCCCGGATAGTCGGGGGGGACAGGAGTTGTCTCAAAGTCCCCGCAACGATGCGGGGGATGCGAGGGGGATCTGGACTCAGGTAAAAACGAGATTTATCAAGGCTTTCAGGCTTAAGTTTTCACCAATAGGCACGGTACCGTCTTCCTACTGAAAAAAAACCGCCGACAAGACTGTCAGCGGTGAGTAGTTGTTGAGGTTAAACTCTAGAATATTGCAATTAACAGAGGTGAGAAGTTCGATCGCGCTTTTGAAGAGATTTGAAGAGAGATCCGCCTAGGCGGCAGCGCGATCGCAAATTCCCGCATTTCAAGCTATACCCTCCACCAATAAAGTAATCTTGTCAATTCCTACCACATAAACCAGTTCCCCGGGTTTAAAAGTTATGCCTTTATCGCACTTAGCGGGCCACCAACTACATTGAAAGCGGACGCGGCCGCATTCACCCGGTCGAATTTCTTCTGCAACGATTGCTTCTTCAAAATAGTCAAAAAACATGATTGCTACTCCTAAAAATTGGTTGGAATTGTTTTGAAGGCGAACAGTTTCCGAGGTATTTACCAATTAATAAACCATTCATCAATCTCCCAATCCCCAAATCCTCCAATCTAAAATCTAAAATCCAAAATCTAAAATCGGAAGATGCTTTGCAATTACCCTTCAACAATCAGAGTCACATTGTCAATGGCGATGACTCGAACCGCTTCTCCGGGTTTAAAAGTAATTTCTTGGTCAGATGTTGCAGGCCACCAACTGCTTTGGAAACGGACGCGACCAGATTCTCCCGGACGAATTTCTTCTTCGACGATCGCTTTTTGGTCTGGGGCGATATCTTTTGGCGCTAGATGAGTATGGACTGTTTCTGCATCGCCGACAGCGGGTTTTTCCTCACCGACCGCCGTCTCTTCTGCTACATCGGTGCTGGACTTTTCCGCACCGGAGACGGCTGATTTTGCTTGATTAACACTGCCCACTTTTTCCTGATCAGCGAAGGCTAAGATTCCTTCTTCTTCAATAAAGCTTGCTTCTTCGACATAGTTAGTAGACATGGTGGATGGCTCCTGAAGATAGGTTATGTTTGACTTTTGGATGCGAAAAGCTCGCGCTTTTTAAGTTTGATTAAATGGTCAGATTTCTTATCCCAACAATTGCAAGCGGGAAGTTAAATTCTGCCTTCTACAAACCGATACAAATCCTCAACTTGAGTCTGGCAGATCCCTGATTTTAGACTGACTTTCAAACTCTCAGATTTAATGAGAGTGTAAATCTAAAATCTAAAATCTAAAATCTAAAATCAACTGACTACTCCCCACCTCAGAGTTTTTCCGAACTAAGCTTCAACTATTAGAGTAATGTTTTCAAGTCTCAGGACTCGAACCACAGCACCGGGTTTCAAAGTTATTTGTAGATCGTCGCACTTCGCAGGCCACCAACTGTTTTGGAAGCTGACGCGACCGGGCTGATTGGGTCGAATTTCTTCATCTACGATCGCTTTTTCCAAATAGCTAACAGTCATATTTTTGGCTCCCAATTTCAAATTTTTCGTAACCTTCAAAGGCGATAAACTTATAACCAGACTCGGTAAATCCTTAATTCCCAACTACGCTTCAACGATCAGAGTCACGTTCTCAAGTGCCAGGACACGAACCACAGCACCGGGTTTCAAAGTTATTTGTCGATCGCACTTCGCAGGCCACCAAGTGCTCTGGAATCGGACGCGACCGGACTCGCCTGGACGGATTTCTTCTTCTACGACGGCTTTTTTCAAATGGTTGAGACTCATAACTTTAGGACTCCTGAGTGCAGATTCGTCGGATTCTTGAGAGGTAAAAACTTGCAGGACTCGATTCACTGGCTCGATCGGCAGCTAGGCTGCCACAATCAGAGTAATGTTGTCAATTCCGATGACGCGAACCACGTCACCCGGTTGAAAAGTCATCTCTTGCTCGCATTTTGCAGGCCACCAACTGTTTTGGAAGCGCACGCGGCCGGACTCTTGAGGGCGAATTGCTTCATCGACGATCGCTTTTTCGGAATTGTCAAAAGTCATGATTGCTGGCTCCTGATTATAAGTTTGGCTGAAGTTTGAGATGCGAAAAACTGATTGCTCGACTCGTTACCAATTTCCAGGTAGAGGTCGCCCTCTTGCTGTCAACTGTCAACTGTCAACTGTCAACTGTCAAAGCTAGGCTGTGACAATCAGGGTAATGTTGTCAATTCCCACAACTCGAACCACATCCCCGGGGTGAAAAGTTATGTCTCGATCGCATTTTGCAGGCCACCAAGTGCTTTGAAAGCGCACCCGGCCGCATTCTTGAGGGCGAATTGCTTCATCGACGATCGCCTTTTCATCAGTGTTAATAGACATAGCTGCTGGCTCCTGAATGTAAGTTCGACTTGATTGGTGCGGATGTCAGAAGCTTGTCGGTCAACTTCCCCTCCACACTCAACAGTCTCGCAGGTCAACCATGGCTGTGTCAGTCGGCAAAAGTCCTTATAAGTCGGCTGTTTGAGCCCGTAAGCGAGTCGGAAAAAGTCTGTTAGAGTTGTTTGATAATAGGTAACGCTAAACCTGGTGACTCAATGGAAGCGGATCAAGCACTGGATTTTACTAACTCGTTACTTGTGGCTCGAAACCTGAAAACTCTCGACAACCTTGACAGCGCGATCTTTCGCGAAGCATGGATGGGGGTGCAAGGCAGGACGTACCAACAGGTTGCAGAGAGTGAAGGATATGGAGTAGGGACTGTTAAGGATGCTGCCTCTAATTTGTGGAAGCGCCTTTCAGCTTTGTTTGGAGAAGGTGAAAAAGTTAAAAGAGATAACCTGCAAGCGGTAATAGATCGATATTGGCGCAGCTACTCGAAACTAGAACCGCAGTCGGGGCAAATTGTTCCGCCCCGATCGTCCCTGGGGCTAGATTCGGACTTGGAAATCGAAAATCCGAACTTTTTGGGCAGGTTTGAGGCGATCGAGGATCTGAATACTCTGGTAGCCCAAGGCGCTAAAGTGATTGTGATCCAAAGTGCCGGCGGTATGGGCAAAACGACTTTAGCCAGACAGTACCTGAAATCTCAAGGGTTCGATCGCGTAATTGAACTGCTGATGGCAAAAGAGACAGAAAACCTCACAGCCTTAGAGAGTGCGATCGAAGAATGGCTCAAGCAAGACTTCCAAGAAGAACCAGGGCCAGACTTTGGTGTCACCCTCGGGCGGCTGAAGCGGCAACTTCAGACTCTCAAAGTCGGCGTATTGATTGACAATTTGGAAGCCGCCCTCGACGGACAAGGTAAGTTTATTGAACCCCACCGGCTGTACGTCGAACTCTTGCGAGTTTTGGCTGATGCCGCGGTGCAGTCGGTAACGCTGATTACCAGTCGCGATCGACTTTGCGATTCTGACGTAACCGTCGAACACTACCTGCTTCCGGGATTGGACGTGGAAACTTGGCAGCAGTATTTTGGCGATCGCAACATCAAAATAGATCCTGTCGCACTCCAGGAAATGCACAAAGTTTACGGCGGTAATGCCAAAGCCATGGGCATTCTTTGGGGGACAATCCGAGAAGATTTTGACGGAGATATGGCAGCCTACTGGCTGGAAAACAGCGACGATCCGCTGGTGGAAACCGACTTAAAAAATTTAGTTACCAGTCAATTCAACCGCCTGCAAGAACTCGATCCCGAAGCCTATCAACTCCTTTGCCGCTTGGGCTGTTACCGCTATCAAGACGTGCCGACAGTCCCTAGTGATGCACTTTTGTGCCTGCTGTGGGACGTGCCCGAAGCCGGACGCAGACAAATCATTAAATCGCTGTTGCACCGATCGCTAGTCGAGTCCCAAAAAGGCGAATACTGGGTGCATCCAGCAATTCGGGAAGAAGCAGTCGATCGGCTTTCGCCCGCAGACTGGGACACCGCCAACCGCAAAGCAGCCGAGTTTTGGACGGATAGCGTCGAGATTATTGAAACCGTAGAAGATGCGCTGAAAGCTTTTGAAGCTTACTATCATTACGTGGCAATTAGCTGTTTCGAGCAGGCCGCTAGCGTCATCCTCAAAAAAATCAATATCCAGTTTGCCAAAGATTACAAACTCGGACGAGCTCTCTATAAACTAGGTTTCTTGCAGCCAATAATTTCAGCAACTACTCGCATCGTCAACAATGTGACTTCTGACTATTATTTGAGCGGTCTTTACAGTATTTTAGGCGTTTCTTACAGAATATTGGGCGACATCAATCAAGCCATAGAATGTCACCAAATATCCGAAAGAAAAGCCACTAAATGTCTGCAAAATATAGCAAAAAATAGCGAACCGGAAAACGGCCAAAAAGCTAATCTAGAATTTTGGAAACTTAACGCTGCAATCAATATAGGGTTTTGCAAAATAGAAATGCTGGAATTAGAACCAGCTCTGGAGATATTTGTCAAAATGAAAAATTCGCGGGAGGAAATCGGGATTATCGGGATTAACAGTTATTCGATCGAGGTCGGGTTAGCTTTTCTCAACTCCTGTGTGGGAGTCAAAAAAGCTGCCAAGGAACTCGCCGACAAACTATATGCCGATCGCGAAGAGAGCCAGTTAGTGGGTACGGGATACAAGTTAGTGTTTCTAGCCACCACCTATAAAAACCTCGGAGATCCAGAAAAAGCTTTGAGCTTGTACAGTCAGGCGATCGCCCAGGCCGACGAAAACCTTTACAGCACCGTCAAAGCCAAAGCTCTTAGCGGTATAGCTGCCCTGTACCGAGAACGAGGAGAATTTGACCAAGCCATGCAGCACCATGCAGAAGCAATAGAAATACTCGATCTGCCCAGCGCTAAATTAGACCGAGCCGAAGCTTGCTATCAGCTCGCACTGACAGAACAAAAACTCGGCAACATCGAGAAAGCCCAAGAAAACTTCGATCGCGCCATTCAACTGTTCAGCGAAATGGACGCCAGCAAACAAGTAGAAAAAGTACAGTTTGCCGCTACCAAAAATCCCGAAAAAATCCCTAATTAACTGAGAAACAAAGGAAAAAAGATACAATAAAGTAAAGCACAACAATAAAATTTCTAGACATGAAACTAAAACGATTGGGACACGTAGCCGTCTGCGTGCAAGACATAGAGAAAGCTGCTGAGTTCTACAGCAAATTGGGAATGGAGTTAGTTTGGAAAGATGCAGACTGGGCTTATTTAAAAGCAGGAGATGATGGACTGGCGCTGTTGAGTCCGACTTACGACCAAGCAGGGCCGCATTTTGGGTTTGTATTTGACGATCGCACCGAAATGGAATCCGCCTACGAACAACTCAAAACTGAAGGTGTTTCCGTCACCCAGATTCACGAACACCGCGACGGTACAGCGTCTTTTTACGGCAGAGACCCCGACGGTAACGGTTTTGAGTACCTTTACGAGCCGACTTGACCGATTCTAGGACTTGCGGAGCGAGCTAAATCCGCGTAAGGTGCGCACTGCGCACCCTACAAGATTTGTGCACACTGCGCACCCTACAGATTTGTGCACACTGCGCACCTCGGCCAGTTGCAGACTGCCCGGAACCTCCGTACAACTCGCCGAATAAAGTGACGTACTGACACCAAATCTTCTAAAGTTACAGTGCAGGCTCAGCATCCAAAATATAGCAACCGCCACATGGCGTGAGGGCATAAATGACTTCCATGAATGGAGACGAGAACCCACAGCATAAACGGTTTGATTGCTGTCAACTGTCAACTGTCAACTGTCAACTGTCAACTGCTATATATCCACAACTTCCGAAAATCGGCTCGATAATCTAAAATCTAAAATCTAAAATCTAAAATCCTCATGTTCCAAAGAATACAAGTCAGAAACCGCTGGACATCGATCTTCAAACCCTGGGAAGAAGCAGATCCTTGGCTGTTTGCCGCTTGCATCAGCCTCACCATCTTCGGCGGAATCATGATCCGCAGCGTCGAAATCAACCAGGGCTCGATCGACTGGTGGCGGCACTGGGTAACTGGCGGAGTCGGTTTGTTCCTCGCCATCATCATTTCCCGCTGTCGCTACCAAATACTGATTGAGTGGAAATGGCCGATTTACATATTCATTAATTTGTCCCTGATTGCAGTGCGGTTTATTGGTACTACAGGGCTCGGTGCCCAGCGGTGGATCAATATCGGCGGCTTCTACCTGCAACCCTCAGAATTTGCCAAAGTAGGGATGATTATCACCTTAGCAGCCCTCCTGCACGAGAAGACTGTCCCTACGGTGCGCGATATGTTGAGAATGCTGGCGATTATGGCCGTACCCTGGGGATTGATCTTTGCTGAACCAAATTTAGGTACTTCGCTGGTGTTTGGCGCGATCACAATGGGGATGTTTTACTGGGGAAATGTCAATCCCGGATGGTTAATATTGTTGTTCTCTCCTCTCTTCTCAGTTCTCCTCAATAACGTGTCCACACCGATTTGGGTAGCCTGGGTAGTCGTGGCGGGTATTATTGCTTGGCGTAGCCTACCTTGGCCTTGGCTGGGGACTTTCGGTGCTGTGTTGGTGAATGTGGTTTCTGGACACGTCGGACACGTATTTTGGGGCGTCCTCAAGGATTATCAAAAAATGCGCCTGACAGGGTTTTTGAACCCCGAGAAAGACCCTTTAGGCAGCGGATATCACTTGATTCAATCTCGGATTGCGATCGGGGCCGGGGAACTCAAAGGCAGAGGTTTGTTTCACGGAACCCAAACTCAGCTTAACTTTATTCCCGAACAGCATACGGACTTTATCTTTTCTGCGATCGGCGAAGAATTGGGCTTTATTGGCTGCATTGCAGTGCTGTTGGTGTTCTGGATCATTTGTTTCCGCTTGGTGACGATCGCACAAACTGCAAACGACAATTTTGGTTCCTTGCTGGCGATCGGCGTACTGTCAATGTTAATTTTTCAGGTATTCGTAAATATTGGGATGAACATCGGCTTAGCCCCGGTTACAGGAATTCCGCTACCTTTCCTTAGTTACGGGAATGCGTCGCTGCTGAGTAATTTTCTCGGATTGGGACTGGTGGAGGCGGTGGCGAACCAGCGACAACGCAAGAAGCGTTGGAATTAGGTGATTGGTAATTGGCAATTGCAAATTCAAGCCCTTTAAGTCTTATAAAATAACCCTAGTTTATAGGGTTTGCAGTGCCAGACAGGTCAAGGTGTATGTCAAGCGATGTACACCACACCAGGGCTATTTGATTCTACAGATGTCTTTAAGTATGTTAAAACTCAAGCCAGCCAGACCTTGAGCTTGAGCCATGTTTTGAAAGCCACGATCGCGATACAAATTTAGGGAAAAATTGCGATCGATTGTCCAACATTGAACGAGTCCAACAGTGCGAATGCGACAAGCATCTTCTACGCCGGGTGACATCACGGACATAATGAACCTTGTTTTCGACTCCCCAATAGCCTCGAATTCTTTGAGCAAGGGAAGCGGCTGTTTCGGTTAATGATGTGACGTAGTACCGAGTTTCGGTGGAGGATTCAATAGACCTCTTGCGAAAGTCTCAGGCGATTGCTAATTTGTCTTTAAAGAAAGTTCATAATTATAAATACCAGCTATTAAATTAAATCTTAATCCAAAGCGTCTTCTTCGATTCCGATATCTAGATGAAAGTATTCTAAATATCTTTAAACTTCGATGTATATTTTCCATGATAATTCTGGATTTTGCCAGTTGTCGATTGAATTGTTTTTCGGCTTGACTCAGTTTTTTGTTTTTGTTTTTTTTGAACGGTGTTCTACTATTAGTATGAATCTTTGTGATTCCTTGATAACCTTTATCACCTAGCAATTCAAGGTTTTGATTTATCCCGATCTTGCTTTTTTTAAACAAACTAAAATCATGCGTCTTCCCGTCACCAAAAGCTGTACATATTATTTCAGCACTTTTTGGGTTGGCTAGAACTTGCGATTTTATTGTATGATATTTTTGCTTGCCACTATAATATTTTTTTTGCTTTTTTTGGGGACGTTCTATTTCATGCTCTGACACATCCAATACTACAGTTTTTATCTCATTGTTACTTTGATAAAGAATCTTTTTGCCAGGTAAATTAAATAAACCTGACCTTATTAAAGCTTTCTCAGTTCTAATTACAATTCGATCAGCATTTGATTCACTGATACCCCATTTAATTCCTAAATGAAAAAAAGTAGGATATTCACGCAAATAGGATAATGTCATTAAGATTTGGTCTTCTGAGCACAATTTGCTTGGTCTTCCAGATTTTTTTTGAAATATTTTTTCCGCTTTGACTATTTTTACCATTTCCTTGAATGTTTCTTGATGTACTCCACAGTAGCGTTTGAAGTCCTTGGGGGTAGACTTTTGTAATTGTTCGTAATTCATATTATTCAGCTAATTTTTTCTTTTATTTTACTAGAGCGTTCGCACTTTTGCCAGAGGTCTAATGCTAACTTGAGCGATGCGAACTTGGGTGACGCTCAGTTGATTAATGCTAATTTTAGTGGTGCTAACTTGAGAGAAGCTTGGTTGGAAGGGGCTGACTTGAGTGGAGCCAATCTAAGTAATGCCTGCGAGAGAAAATGCAACTTTGGACTCTGCTGACGCGACTGATGCCAACCGAGCGTGGAGCTAATTTGAAAAATGGTTTTTTATCTAGACTCAACTGCCAAAATACAAACCTCACTGGAGCCGACCTCAGCGATGCAGACCTCGGTGAAGCTGGTTTTCATAAAGCAACTCTAATTGGCGCGAATCTAAGTAATACCAAACTACATCAAACAGGGTTTTGGAATTCCGATCTTACTGGAGCTAACTTTAGTGGTGCAATTATGGATGAAACATCATTTGATGGTTCAAATCTGTGCCACGCTAATCTGATGGGAGCTAGACCCGATCCTGAATATGACGACTCAAATACAATCAATCTTTGCGGAAAATGGGAAGACGCTACCTTGTGCAATACTGTCATGCCAGATGGAACCATCCGAAATGATAATTGTACAGCTTGATGAATGCTAAACATTGCTGAAAACAGATATTCATCTGATTTATGTTTCAATAGGAGTCAGATAAATTAATACAAATCCGCGTTAAATCTCCCCTCGGTCGTTAACTGCACCAGCGCGACTAGGAGGTTGAGTGCGATCGAATTGGACTAGCAAAACATAGGATAATTATACTATAATTCAAAAATTAAAATAATTGACTAGATAATTTATGAACGCTGAAGAATTGCTCGAACGGTATACCAGTGGAGAAAGAGACTTTGCTGGGGTTGACTTGAGCGGTGTCGATTTGAACAAGGCAAAGCTCATTGATATCAATCTCGCCAATGCTATTTTGATTAATGCTAACTTGACGAGTACTCATTTGAGTGGTGCTGACTTTAGTGGTGCTAACTTGAGCGAGGCTAACTTGGATTGTATTCACTTGATTAATGCTAACTTGAGTAATGCTAACTTGAGCGATGCGAACTTGGATGGCGCTCAGTTGATTAATGCTAACTTCAGTGGTGCTAACTTGAGAGAAGCTTGGTTGGAAGGGGCTGACTTGAGTGGAGCCAATCTAAGTAATGCCTGCGAGAGAAAATGCAACTTTGCACTATGCCGACTTAACTGATGCCAACCGAGCGTGGAGCTAATTTGAAAAATGGTTTTTTATCTCGGCTCCACTGTCAAAATACAAACCTCACTGGAGCCGACCTCAGCGATGCAGATATCACTGAAGCTGGTTTTTATAAAGCAACTCTAATTGGCGCGAATCTAAGTAACACCCAGTTGCATCAAACAGGGTTTACTAATTCAGATATTACTGGAGCAAACCTCAGTGGTGCGATTCTAGAGGAAACATCATTTGATGGTTCAAATCTGTGCAATGCTAATCTGATGGGAGCTAGAGGAGAGCCTGAATATGGCCCAAATACAATAATCAATCTTTGCGGAGAATGGGAAGACGCTACCTTGTGCAATACTGTCATGCCAGATGGAACGATCCGAAACGATAATTGCCCAGAGCGATAAATGCTAAACATTGCTGAAAACATATCTACCCTCCGTTTGAATATTCATCATATTTCTGTGTCGATAGGCGTCAGATAAATTAATACAAATCCGCGTTAAATATCCCTTTTATAATTAACCGCAGCGCGACTAGGGCCGAGAGGGAGATCGAGAGAGTTGGGGAAGAACATAAAGGGGATTTTAACGCGGATTCGGTATTATTTATTATTCCTCCTCAAGTTCCTCAGATTCACCCTCAAGTTCCTCAAGTTCCTCTTCCGGATCTGTAGGGTCTTCGGGAAGTGGCGGTGGATTTGATTTCCAAGGAAGGCTAGCCCAAGTATCTCCAATAGATTCTTTACTGGGAAAGATGTATTTGATATCTTTGATATCTTGTTTTATTTCTTGAGGAAGAAGAGGGAATAGATCGTAGCCGATCTTGGTTTCTATTTCTTCAAGAGACCAGATGGGACGTTGAGTGCGATCATCCTTTGAGTTAATGGTTTTTCTGTGAATAAAAATGCTGTAGCATTATGCTGTCGGGGTGACAAGTCGCCTATAACGCTGATAGAATAAGGCTCATAGCTCTTATGCCTTGTTGATAATTAGGCAGTTTATGTGGAGATAAAGACAT
>NZ_JAEQCX010000224.1:2509-3823 GCF_020738035.1 Microcoleus sp. PH2017_28_MFU_U_A | reverse complement strand
CTGTAAGGCTAACACTGCATAATTTCAGCCCAAAAGCGTTTGGCTTCCAAGTTTTCACAACTGATAAAAAAATCCGACCCACATCTGCGGAATGTGGGCAAAAAGGTGAGGTATGACTGACAGGTTATATAACCACTGAAACCAAGAGGGCTCTCTTCCCAACAACGTCCGCGAATATGAGAGCTTGATCCGCTATAGTTGCAACAGTCCTGAAGCGTGCCGAGCGAGCTGGAAGACTAAACAAGACAAGCAGAAATAGGGTTTTTTCCTTTCGGCGTTCAGGTTCAGGGGCGATCGTTGCAATTAATCAGACCGAATCGTCACAAATATAAAAAAATTGCTAATTGAAAATCTACAATCATGCAGGTCATCAACGGTGCGATTGACTGCCGAACTCGTCGGTGTTGCGAGTTAGGAGCGATTTCAACTCTACAATCCCAAATCTAAAATCTACAATCTACATTCCCAAATCTACATTCCCAAATCTAAAATCTAAAATCTAAAATCTAAAATCGCCAGACCGTGATGTCTATTCCTTCCCAAAAAGTTTCTAGCTCGAACAAGCAGATCTATCAACGCTTGAAACAGGCGATCGACCTCAACTTACGCCGTCAAATTTTTATTGCCGCCTGCGACGACCTGTGTTTGCGGGACTGTCTGGCGGCCCGCTTGCAGGCAGAATTAGCCGCCGAGGGCGCCGACTCGATTTCTCGTCCCTACCCGATCGACTATCCCCGATTTGTCAGTTTGGAACTCGACGTGAGCGATCCCAATCCTTGGGACTCGATCGCCGCATGGCTGACTCAACACCCACTGCCCCGAAACGGCGGCAGCTACAGCCGTTTGCCGGGATTTCAAATTCTCGGGGCCGAACACCTGACCAGGCACTCACCAGCCGTGCAGTGGTCGTTCCTGAGCTATTTGAGAGACATCGAAGCAAACCTGCAAATGTGCGAATCTACTCTGTTGCTGTGGGTGTCGCGCCCTTGGTTGAGTTCGATCGAGCAATCGGCCCCGGAATTTTGGCAATGGCGCACCGGAGTATTTGAGTTTGAAGGCGAACCAACTCCAGCTAAGGGCGACTTCGGGCACTCGGAAGACTTCGGACACTCGGAAAACTTCGGAAACTTGCGGGACAACGGAGACTATGGCGACCAACTTTTAAAATATTTAAAGTCTTCTGAAGAATCCTCAATTCCCGATTCCCCATCCCCAATTCCCGATTCCCCATCCCCCATTCCCGATTCCCCATCCCCCATTCCCGATTCCCCATCCCCCATTCCCGATTCCCCATCCCCCATTCCCGATTCCCCA
>NZ_JAEQCX010000224.1:0-2479 GCF_020738035.1 Microcoleus sp. PH2017_28_MFU_U_A | reverse complement strand
CCCATTCCCGATTCTGAACCCGCCACAACAGATTCTAAATCCGTCGAACTGGCAGATTTGGTGCTAGCAGCGGCTTCTCAGGAGTTGGAAGTAGAAGATAATCCCGCATCGGAAGACAATTTTCTGCCGCTGCAAACCCTGCAATATATTGCATTGCTGCAAGAACATGAGTGCTGTTCCGAAGCTTTGGCTTTGGCTTATCACAGTTTGGGAAATTACTACCGCGATCGGATTCTGGGCGGAGATTCCTCCCCGCAAAACCTGACAATTGCCATTCGCGCGATCGAGCAAGTGATTGCATACCTGGAACTCGACGACAACTCCCAGGAAAATCAACCACTAACCGAGGAATGCGCGCGGCTAATTTCCCAATTGACACAAAACTTAACTCAGTACGCCGAGGAGTCCCACAGCCTACCGCCAATTTCCGATCTGATCAACGATCTCGGTACTTTCTACTGGATGCTGTCGCGCGATCGCACGCAGCAGCATAACGCAGCCGATCCGGTATCCTGCCTCGAACGCAGCATCGCCCTCTACCTTGAAGGTTTGAACCGCACAGATGCCGACAGCGCACCCCAAACCCGCGTGAGATTAAACAAAAATTTGGGCATCGCTTCGGCAGATTTAGCCCGCTATCAAGATAAGACAGAGAACTTGCAGCAAGCAGTTGCAGCTTACCAACAAGCGCTACTAGATTTAGACCCGGCGGCGGAGCCCCAGCAGTACGCGGCGGCTCAGAATAATTTGGCGACAGCATACTGGAATTTAGCTCAAGATGGTCAGCCGATCGTCTATCTCAAAAGCGCGATCGCCGCTTACACCCAAGCCCTCTGCTGTTACAGTCCCGATCGAGAACCGCTCAACTATGCCGGAGTCCAAAACAACCTCGGTACCGCTTGCTGGAACCTCGCCCAGCACGAACCCTCAGAACTCTTGTTAGTCAGGGCGATTGATGCCTACCGCGAAGCCTTGAAATACCGCACCCGAGAATTGGTACCCGCAGCAGCAGCAGCTACCTACAACAATCTCGGTACCGCTTATTGGCATTTGGGGAACCAGTTCCAGCAGAAACAGGCCCGGACGGAATCTTTACAGCAGGCGATTACCGCCTACGAAGCTGCACTGGATATCGCCGGCAAGCTCGATCGAACCCAACTCACCTTTGACACCTGGGCCGCCCGCAACAATCTCGGACTAGCCCACTATCAACTAGCCACAGATCTAGATTTTGGCACCAACAAAGCCGCCCAAACCAGCCATTTAGAAGCAGCACTGCACCACCAGTTGCAAGTGTGCGCCGAATGGGGACAACATCTCAACGACAAAGGGTTAACATATGGAGATAAACTTAACCTGCAAGCCCCGCCAAACTCTCAAGCTGCCGATTCCCGGCAAACTGCATTGAGTTATATTGTGAAAACGATTAGAGCTTTCTATAGCGAATGTGGGCTGCAAGGCCAAAATCTAGCCTTATCCAAAGTACCTGGAGATTTATTGCCTGAAATCTTACGTAGGTTATAAGTATGGCTATAAATATGGCTACAACTATATAAAAGCTCAATTTTTTCGAGATTTGTATCCAGTTTTCTATTATTATGGCTGAATCTTCTTGCCTAATTCTTCAAACAAAGTTGTGGTCATGGCCCCTGTAAAAATCCTTGTGGTTGATGACGACCCGGCAATCCGAAATTTAATTCACCGTTTTTTGAGCCAGCAAGGTTATCAAGTTGAGTCGGCCGGAGACGGTCAGACTGGTCTGGAATTATTTGAGCAACTCAATCCTGACTTAGTAGTTCTAGATGTAAATTTACCCGATACTACTGGCTACAAACTCTGTCAAGAGATGCAAAAACGGACGGGCGTGTTTGTGTTGATGCTGACCAGCCGAACCGATGAAGCTGACAAAATGAAAGGGTTTGCCGAAGGCGCTGACGACTACATTACTAAACCTTTTAGTCTTGTAGAGATTGGAGCTCGCGTTGCAGCAATTTTGAAGCGCAAACGCCTTGTTACTCCGGCTCAACAACAAAGTCTGACCTTTGGAGAGCTACTAATAGATCCCGTCCGGCGCGAGGTAATTCTCGACAGTCAGATAGTTGCTTTGACGGCTTTAGAATTCGACCTGCTGTACTGTTTGGCAAGCAAACCCGGTCGCGTATGGAGGCGATCGGAATTGCTGCAAGAAGTCTGGGACTACGAGTATGTGGGAGCCGATCGCGTGGTGGATGTCCATATCGGTCAAATTCGCCGCAAAATTGAACCAGATACCAACCAAATCTCAATGATTCAAACCGTCCGGGGAGTAGGTTACAAGTTTGAGCCAAAAACCTAGCAGTATTCGGCATTCGGCAGCCGGATCTGTAGGGACAAGGCTGTAGGGGTTTGAAACTGTAACTTAATTTATGGACAAAGCTACCCATCCTTGACTATTTGGGTAGCTTTGTCCGCAACTCGGGCGATCGCACGAGACTATTTG